>QJWQ01000038.1 GCA_003235325.1 Gammaproteobacteria bacterium
TCGTTATCAATACCCAAGGCACTCGCTGTGCTCGCGGGGCAGGCTCTCGCTCATGTAGAGTCACTACACCACGCTCATTCTGCCTCGCCGGGCAGAAAAATGGCCACCAGCAACGATAAAACCATTAGTGTTAACAGGCCCTAATACAAGAAACGTCGCACAGTTCCGCCAGTATTTTAAGGGCGCGCACCTAAATCGGCAGGAAGCCTATTTAATTGCCGGGTTAATAGTGTTAACAGGCCTCCGGATCTCTGGAGTCGTATTTAATATTTTTCAGAAAAAAAACCTTTTTATTTATTTTCCCGTCATCAATATTGTCCATTAATTTACATTAAGGATTCTGGGTCACCGTAATTACCGCTGTCATTGACAGAGCAATAATCGTCTGGAAAGCAACCATCGACAGTATGCCTATCAGTACCGGCTTGCCCCATCGCTTTCTCGGATAATCCTTACCCCAGGTCGCTTTCACGTAGCGGGTTTGTGGCTTCTGCCAGGCGAAATACCAGACAACAATATAGACAAGACCAAGAAAGGGGATAAACCAGTAGAGCGGGAGCGCCACCAGGCTGATGGCCAGCCAGTAGCCCCCCTGTTTTACCTTGTCTGGATCACCAATGCTTTTCCAGTTGTAGAGCAGAAGTATCGACCCGAAAACGGGGCTGAGTAACAGGCTCCAGAGGCCGCAGGCATCGGGATTCCACAGGGCTGGGGCAGCTTCGGTTGAAGGAACAGACTCACCGGCACTGGCCGGGCCATTAGCGGAAACCTCCGGTGCGGCGTCTGCGGCATCGCCGGGCTCAATAGTCATTGCATCCTCTCCAGATAAATTAAATTTGGACCGAATAATATAAGAACTTCCAGGGTTAAAGAAACGGTTACAGGGTCTCCGTCGAATGCCCGGCTCAGAACTATCGGGACAAGACTTCTGTCACACTTGCTGCCGACTCCGGCCGTGAAATTATCGTACCGGGTAAGACCTGTCCACCAGAACGGTGTCCCGGGTTAGCAACACCCGGAGCTGTTACACCTTCGACATCAGCACCTGGCCGGTTGCCGCAATCTGCCCGCACATGAGGCGTGACGAATGTGCGGCGATTCCAGTCTACGGGTCAGGACGATACATGCTCCATGTCATGAAAGCCGACTCAACCGGCGCCAATCCCAGGATCCGGTAGCCGAAATAGCGGTAGAGTTGCACATTGGCTTCGGTCTCCGTGGTCAGGGTCACACCCGAGGACAGGGAATCCGACAGCGACAGGGCATGCACCGCCTCAAGCAGTTTCCGTCCATGTCCCCGACCCCGTGCACGATCCCGGGCACCAATGATGTTGAGATGGATGTGTTCGCCTTCGACATCAAATTGCGCCGCTGCAGAGCTGAATGCCTCGTAGCGCGCCCGGGCGCCAGTGCCCAGTTCAGCCCAGGTCTGTTCCCGAAGGTCAACCACTTCCGGTGGATTTGTTCGCCTTCCCGGATAGGAAACCACTGCCACCGCATCCAGGCCAGCCGGAGTGCGAATACCCAACAGGACTTCGTTGCGCATGGCACGGATCTGGACGAAAAAGCGCACAAGTCTTTCGAGGCGCGTTTTATACACACCCTCCTGGCCTATAACAAACCACATTACGGGGTACGCATAGAAAGCCTCGCAGAGAACGGACACGATCTCCGGGATATCCCTGATATTAAGCAACTCGACCATATTGACCTTGCCTGCCATCCCGGCTGAAACACCCGCAATGGAACCCCTACCACTCCCCCTCCGGGAGTGACCTTGACAGCTCCTGCCACGGAAATCCTGTCGCCGCCAACAAAAGATATAATTCGCCCTGGTTCGAAGCGCAATATTATTTGACAGGAACTTGATCCTGGTCCTTTATTCTTCTTTCCGTAAAGGATTTTCGAAACCGGTCCCCGGATGGGCCTGGATCGACTTCTGGTATGCAGTCGGCAAGAGTTTCCTCCGCTTCCAATTCCACCCACCAGCAATAATCCTGGTTCCGACAGGAACTAGCCAGCCGACTGCGTTTCGAAGTGTCGGCAGACAAGGATAAAAAGGGCGGCGTTTCAGTCGTATTCTGAAACGCCGCCCCGATTTAGCGTCACGGGTATTCGTCAGCGTTCGGTATATCCGTCAATCGATCTTTCCGGATACTCAACACCGCTTCAGAAGCCCTCGACAACATTGGGGTCCGACAACATTGGGGTCAGAACCGGAAGCCTAGGCGAGATCAAACCGGTCCAGGTTCATCACCTTGTTCCACACCGCGACAAACTCATGGACAAACCGCTCCTGCGCGTCCTCGCAGGCATACACTTCAGCGAGGGCCCGAAGTTGGGAGTTTGAGCCGAAGATGAGGTCGACACGGGTACCGGTCCATTTGAGTTCACCCGTTGTACGGTCTCTGCCCTCAAACAGGTCATCGGCGCCCGATACTGCCTTCCAGGTCGTGCCCATGTCGAGCAGGTTGACGAAGAAGTCGTTGGTCAGGATTCCCGGCCGCCTGGTAAAGACACCGTGCCTGGTATGCCCGTAGTTGGTGTTCAGGACGCGCAGTCCGCCGATCAGAACCGTCATCTCGGGCGCGCTCAGCGTCAGTAGCTGTGCCCGATCCACCAGCAGTTCCTCTGCCGACACCGGGTATTCGCCCTTGAGGTAGTTCCGGAATCCATCCGCAACCGGTTCGAGGGGAGCAAACGCGTGTACGTCAGTCTGCTCCTGCGACGCATCGGTGCGTCCCGGCGAGAAGGGTACGGTCAGATCAACACCGGCAGCTTTTGCCGCCTGCTCGACACCCGTGCACCCGCCCAGGACAATCAGGTCAGCCAGCGAAACTTTCTTGCTAGGGTCGTGCGGATCGTTGAATTCGCTTTCGATGCTGTCAAGGGTTTCAATTACCCTGGCTACCTGGTGTGGCTGGTTGACTTCCCAGTCTTTCTGGGGCGCCAGACGAATACGCGCACCGTTGGCGCCGCCGCGCTTGTCGGAGCCACGGAAAGTGGACGCCGACGCCCAGGCGGTCGAAACCAGTTCGGAGACCGACAGCCCGGAGGCCAGAATCCTGGCTTTCAGCTCGGCGATGTCCTGCGCATTGATCAGCTTATGATCGACCGGAGGCACCGGGTCTTGCCACAGCAGTTCCTCTTTGGGAACCAGAGGCCCGAGATAGCGCGAAATGGGGCCCATGTCCCGGTGTGTCAGCTTGTACCAGGCCCGGGCGAAGGCATCGGCAAATTCATCCGGGTTTTCATAGAAGCGCCTGGATATTTTTTTGTACACAGGGTCTAATCGTAATGACAGGTCCGTTGTCAACATGGTTGGCGGTCGACGCTTTGACGAATCGTGGGCGTCCGGAATCGACCCGGCGCCGGCACCATCCTTTGCCTGCCACTGATAGGCACCGGCCGGGCTTTTGGTCAGCTCCCATTCATAGCCAAACAGGTTTTCGAAGAAGTAATTGCTCCACTGGGTTGGCGTCTGTGACCAGGTGACCTCCAGACCGCTGGTGATGGCGTCACCGGCCTTGCCACTGCCAAATCTGCTCTTCCAGCCCAGGCCCTGTTCCTCGATGCCGGCAGCCTCAGGCTCAGGGCCCACCAGCGCCGCGTCACCGGCACCATGGGTTTTGCCGAAGGTGTGGCCTCCGGCGATGAGGGCAACCGTTTCCTCGTCGTTCATCGCCATTCGGGCGAAGGTCTCGCGGATATCAACAGCGGCCGCAAGCGGGTCCGGGTTGCCATTGGGCCCCTCCGGATTGACGTAAATCAGACCCATCTGCACCGCAGCGAGAGGATTGGCGAGTTCCCTGTCACCGCTGTAGCGCTTGTCATCAAGCCATACTGTCTCAGCACCCCAGTCAATATCTTCCTGAGGTTCCCAGGTGTCTTCGCGGCCGCCGCCAAAGCCGAAAGTCTTGAACCCCATCGACTCCAGAGCGCAGTTGCCGGCGAGGATCATCAGATCGGCCCAGGAAATTTTCCGTCCGTACTTCTGCTTGATCGGCCAGAGCAACCGCCGCGCCTTGTCCAGGTTGCCATTATCCGGCCAACTGTTGAGCGGCGCGAAGCGTTGGGACCCCGTAGAGGCACCACCTCGGCCATCGCCAATGCGGTAGGTCCCGGCGCTGTGCCAGGCCATGCGGATGAACAGCGGACCGTAATGGCCAAAGTCGGCCGGCCACCAGTCCTGCGAATCGGTCATCAATGCGTACAAATCATTTCTGACGGCATCCAGGTCGAGACTCTTGAACTCCTCGGCGTAATTGAATGCCTCACCCATGGGATTTCCCCTGGGCGAATTCTGGTGAAGAATTTTCAGATTGAGCTGGTTAGGCCACCAGTCCCTGTTTAACGTGCCCTTCCCGGCGGCATGCAAAAATGGGCACTATGGTAAGCGTAGACCTTCGGCCCGAGTCTGACCAATATAGTTCATCGAAGGTGTCGATAGCTTTTATTAACAGGTGGCATTCAGAAGTGTTAACAGGCCCCAATAGAGTGTATCGCTATAAAACCCTCGACGATTCAGGCAAAAAGGGCATTGACTGTCGCCAGAGAAGCCAGGGCGATTCACTGGATACCCCCAATCTGGTCTCCAGTTGCCGGGAATAGCCAGTTAGCACGACTACTCAGCAACATCTTTAAGGAAGCCTTAAGGTTAGGACTGTTACAATGCAGTGAGCCTGGCATGACAGATAATTGCAGGCGAGACCCGCGCAACTTTACGATTGAGTAACTTTTCAATTGAACGATTTTTCATTTGAAAAAACCGGCTTCGCCCTGACAACAATGAGACTGTCCCCGCCGCCTCTGTGCTTTTCCTTTTAGCCTGTTGAGGAATAATAATTTGGCACTCATATCTCGGCTGTTATCGCCATCCACCGCAGTAACTTTCACTGCTCACATGGCCAAATCCATCCGGGCCGCACGCTGTGCCGGTGCCAAAGAGCGTCGGGGCAAAATGCAGTGGCGGTTGCTGTTGGCGGTCTCTGCCGCGGCCGGTTCGATATGTCATGCGGAGGTCAC
>QJWQ01000088.1 GCA_003235325.1 Gammaproteobacteria bacterium
ACGCAATAGACTGGGGTTTTCTGCAGGATAATTTTGATAGCCTGGCAAGAGACGAAACTGGCCGTCTTCGGCGATCCAGAGTTCTGCGCCAAAGATCGTATCTGTATCGCAATTTACCAGTTCCCCGAACCACCAGACGCCTGACCGCAACACATTGTTATCACTTGTCTTCATCGGCGCACTGCTGCTGCAATCCAATTTGAGTTCCGGCTCGAGTATAGCGTCGTCACCGGTGCTGGTGACGCCCGTGCCCGGCGCATTGCCACCGCCGCTGCCCGCATTGCCACCACCGCCGCCCCCGCAGCCCACCAATACCAGTAAAAAAAAGATGAAAAATCCTGTCCTCAGTATGTTGGTTCTAACGCAATCTATCCTTGCTGACATGGCCGTATCCTCTAAAAGGTTGGTCAGTGAAGCCGGTTTCAAATTGCCATACCAACAAAAATTGCGCCTGCGGTTTTTCTCAACGAATTCTCAGGAAAATATTTCCTGATAGATATCAGTTGATTACGGGATCGCTCAAAGCGCGATAATGACTCGTGAATCAGCGTCCATTCACTGCAATGTCCACAGTCAGTGGAGCACCTTGCAAGGCTCGGATGCATCTCAATTGGCATTACGACGCTTTCAAATCCGTAAACCTGTGCTTTGATCCAGGGGGCGGCATCGTACCGGGACCGGAGAAGGCTTTTATCTTGAACTTCGTGATTTGGTGGTGCTTTTCGATATTGCGGGAACTCTTGAGGCCCGGACCTATAGCCCCAAGCAATAGTCCCGAACAATAGCCCTGCACACAAACGGAGAGTCTGAAAATAGACTGGAGGTCTTGCGTTCCGAGGCGATGCTGAGGCCCAGTGGTTTCGGCAACCTTTGGCAATGACATGGGCAAAGGTCGCCTGCAGCGGTCAATGGCCCAATTCAATGATTACCAAATCCCGTCGCAACCCCGGTTACTGGTTTCGCTCCAAACCAGGACTTTGCCCGCTCAATCAAAACATAGTTGATGGGTACCAGCAGCAGGGTGATAAAAGTTGCGAAGATAATGCCGAAGCCCAGCGAAATCGCCATGGGTATCAGGAACTGTGCCTGGGTTTCTTTCTCGAACAATAGCGGTAACAGTCCGAAGAAGGTCGTCAGGGAAGTGAGCATCACCGGCCGAAAGCGGGCCGCTCCGGCCGTGAGTACCGCTTCTTCCAGTTTCGTGCCCCGGGCACGAACCTTGTTGATGTAGTCCACCAGCACCAGGGAATCATTCACCACCACGCCGCACAGCGCCAGCATGCCCATGGCGCTCATGATGGTCAGATCCATGCCCATGATCCAGTGGCCGATAATCGCGCCAATAGGCCCGAAGGGAATGATGCACATCACCGCCAGTGGCTGGGTATAGGATCTGAAGGGAATCGCCAGCAGGCAGTAGATCGCGAAAAGCAGGCCGAGCAGCCCGTATTTAAGGCTGCGATTTGATTCCTCCTGTTCTTCCTGTTCCCCGCCAAAGCGGTAGCTGACGTCGGGATACTGTGCCACCAGTTCGTCCAGATAAGCGCTGAGGTCCTGCCCCAGGGTGGTCATGTTGACCTGGCTTTTATCAATGTCGGCACGGACGTTGACGGTGCGAAAGCCATCGATACGGAAGATCGAACTGGCGCTGATATCGGGGAGAATTTCAGCGATCTGGGCCAGCGGCACCTGTTGGCCGGAGACGGTATGGATGAGCAGGTTATTCAGGTAAGCCACGGAATTGCGCTCGGATTTGGGCAGTCGCACCATCACCCGCACGTCGTCCCTGCCCCGCTGGATACGCTGGGCCTGCAGACCAAAAAAGGCCTGGCGAACCTGGCGGATGATGTCCTCCCGGCTGATGCCGAGCAGGTGCGCCTCCGGCTTCAGTTCTATGCGCAGTTCCTGTTTGCCGTTGGCCAGACTGTCGTATACATCAAAGACACCCTGATAGGTTGCCAGCCTCTCCCGGACCTTTTCCGAAATGCTCTCCAGGCTGTCGATATTGTTGGAGCGCAGTTGCACGTCAATCGGGTCCTGGGACCGGCCGATCTCGGCCCGGAAAAACAGGCGTTCGGCTCCGGGAATATCGCCGATCAACGCGCGCCACTCGCTGACAATATCGCGACTGTCAACGGGGATGGTGCGTTGCTCCGGCGCTGCCAGTTCAAAACGCGCATCGCCCACATGGGAAGCGCCGCCGCGACCACCGGTGCGGGTCAGGATGTTGATAATCACGCTCTCACCGGTCTTTTCATCCCGGTACTTGTCCTGTAACTGCTTTGCTGTGGCGTAGACATGTTCCATGTGACTGTCGGTAACCTCGAACGGGGTGCCAATGGGCATCTCGAAACTGAAGCGCACGGTTTCACTGGGAATGCGCGGAAAGAAGGTGTAGCGCATGTGCCCGAGAGACAGGGAAAACAGGATGCAGGCCAGCAGACCGACAAATGCGATCAGCGTCGCCGCCTTGTGTTTGAGACAGGCGGCGAGTACGGGTTGGTAGTACTTCAGTATGCCCTGTTCAAAGCCCCGGGCGAACTTGCGCTGGAAGGTCAGCAGCGCACCGTGATGTTTCGCGGCGCCGACCCTGATGTGCTTCAGGTGCGCCGGCAGGATCAGCTTGGACTCGATCAGCGAAAACAGCAATACCGGTATCACGATCAGCGGGATCTGGGAAAAAATCGGCCCCCGGTTACCGGCCATAAAGGCCAGTGGCAGGAAGGCGGCCGCTGTGGTCAGGACACCAAAGGTCACCGGCACGGCCACCTCTCTGGTCCCGGTGATGGCGGCGTGGAGACCGGATTCGGCGTGCTGCAGATGGGTGTAGACATTCTCGCCGGTGACAATGGCATCGTCGACAACGATCCCGAGCACCACGATAAAGGCAAAGAGGCTGATCATGTTCAGCGAGACACCCAACACAGGCATCACCAGGAAGGCGCCGAGGAAACTGATGGGGATACCCAGAAATACCCAGAAGGCGACCGAGGGCCGCAAAAACAGCGACAGCAACAGGATCACCAGGATGCCCCCCTGGATGGCATTGGAGGTCAGGGTGCGGATGCGCTTCCTGATGGTGTCGGCACTGTTGTCCCAGTGATAGAGGGCAATGTTATCGGGGAGCTGTTCGCGCTTTTTCTCCACGTATTGCTTGACCTTGTCGGCAATCTCGATGGCGCTCTGATCGCCGACCCGCTGAATGTCCAGGGTAGCCGCCAGCTGCCCGTTGAACCGGGTGCGAATGGCTTTTTCCTCGAAGCCGTCGACGACGCTGGCAATGTCCCCCAGTCGCAGCAAAGTACCATCGGCATGGGTCTTAAGGACGATCTGTTCAAAATCGTCCTGGCGGTAGGCCTGGCCCTTGGAACGCAACAGGATGTCGCCGCCCTCGGTGGTGAGATTGCCGCCGCTCAGGTCGAGGGAACTGCGGCTGATGGCATTGGCGACATCCTGCAGGCTCAGGTCGAATTCCCGCAGGGTATCCTGGCTCAATTCAATGGCAATTTCGTAATTGCGTACGCCCTCCAGTTCGACATTGGTGATGCCGGAAATTCGCAGCAGGTCTTCCCGCACCCGCTCGATCAGTTCGCGAATTTCCCGCTCGCTCAGATCGCCGGCGACAGTGACCGAGATAACGTCCTGTTTCCACTGTGCCAGGGAGATAATCGGGCGCTCCGCATCGCCCGGAAAGGTATTGATGGCATCGACGCGGCTCTTGACCTCGTCAAGCACGTCGCGGGGGTCATAGCCCTTGGCCACCTCAATGGAAACCTGCGAGCCGCCTTCATAGGAGTTACTGGTGTACTCCTCAATGCCTTCCAGGTCCTGAATGGCTTCCTCGATGCGGGTTGCCAGGGCCAGTTCGGCATCCTCCGGCGTGGCGCCACGCAGGGTCACATTGACCTGGATGCGATCACTTTCAAAGGTGGGAAAGAACTCCAGCGGAATATGGTTGAACAGCGAAAACAGGCCGGCCATTACGATGCTGAGCATCAGCAGATTGGCGGCGACATCATTGCGGGCAAACCAGGCGATCATCAGGGCTGCCTCTGCTCATTGTCCGCCAGCGTGCTGGCAGAGGCTTCGTCGCCTACCGTTGCCAGGGCGTCGGGATTGCCGAGCTTTACCTGGGTGCCGGAGCTGATCTGTCCCAGCGGTGTCAGCACCAGGACATCGCCATTGCTGAGCCCCTCCGCGACAATGGCATAGGTTTCATTTTGCCAGGCCAGCCTGACTTCCTGTCGGTAGACGGCGCCATCACGGTAAACATAGACATAGGTGCCCTGGTAAATGGCCCTGTTGGGTATGGCGAGGGCGTCCTCGATGGTGCGCCCTTCG
>QJWQ01000050.1 GCA_003235325.1 Gammaproteobacteria bacterium
TTTGGGATTTCGCAATATCTTCACTACCGTTCCCTGGTTGTTGTGTACAAGAGATGGTGGCGCGCTGTTGTCTTCCGGCCAACCTATTCCCTTGGACCTACCCGATCAAGCATTGATTCCCCGATTTTGGCTTCTGGTGCACCTGCGCCCGGGAGTAAAGCACCATTGCAGCTTTCCGGTCTGCTCCGGTCAATTCCGCCTGAGACGACAGGCAACCGCGAAAAACACGAGGCTTCTCGGTGCGGACTGACCCATTTCCAGACAGATTTCCAGGGAATCTGAACGCCTTTCAGAAGGTTATCGAAGCGCTTTTCGGGAGCGGTTTCGATCCAGCCGCATCAGGTCCAAAATTTCTTTGAAATTCAACACACTTAAACGCGGTTATCGAGTATCCAGCCGGCCAGTTCTCTGGTACAATATCACCGTTTTAACCCGTCAGGCAGTCCATGAAACCCACCAAGCAGAATGCACGTCCCACCCAGGCCAGAATCCTTCGCGCTGTCGCCAGTTCCACTGCCATAGAAACGGGGCAATCCATCAAGGTTCTGGAGATAAAACTCAAGATCGGCATTCGCAAGTTCCGCCACCTGACCCTGGCGCCCTGACCGGTTTCCGTACTCCCGACCACCGAAAACTTCCAGGAATAGTCCGCTCCGCTATTGCCCCATAACAGGGTGATGAAAAAGTCTGCCCGAATTGCTCAACCATATAAAAATCAAACACTTAGCAGTCATTGATTTTGCCGGCACGTCCTTGTCCCGGATCTGGCGGCCAGAAAACCCTGTTTTCAACAGCCGGTTAAAGCCGCTGCCACGCAGTGTTTGAT
Organism: Gammaproteobacteria bacterium; assembly: GCA_003235325.1. GTDB lineage: Bacteria > Pseudomonadota > Gammaproteobacteria > Pseudomonadales > Porticoccaceae > SZUA-272. Next base: position 827 of record QJWQ01000050.1, read on the forward strand.
CGGCTCGTAATCGCAGGCGACGCCGTGCTGGATGGCGGCTATATAGTCATCCCGCCGGCTGTCCCAGGGGCTGTAATCCAGGGGCTGATGGCCCGCCTGCACTGCCATCACATCTGCCAGCAGCCGCGACAGCCGGCCATTACCCTCACGAAACGGGTGGATCAGGATAAATTCCACGTGGGTGATGGCGATGGCCGCCACCAGCGCCGGTTCTTCCATGCCATCGCAGGGAGTGTAGCGGGACAGGCATTCCCGCTCGAAGCCCTGCAGCAGCCGTGGCACCTGGATGGCATTGGCGAAGGGAAAGCCGCCCTTGCTCATGTTGACCGAGCGCTCCTCCCCGGCCCAGTCATAAATATTGCCGAGCCAGCGCCGGTGCCAGTTTTTCAGGGTCTCGACACGGATTGTGCCGGTGGGCAGGTGCCGGACCAGCACCTCCTGGTACAGCTTCTGCAACAGCACCAGTTCCGCCTCGTCCAGCTCCTCGGGGTCGGTGATACCCAGGCGGTTTTCCAGCACCCGGTTGTCGGAGCCTGGTTGGAAGCGGTCCTGGGGACCGAAAATATCGTATTTGCTCACGGCAGCAGGGGATAGGCTGACTTGAGAACGCGGCTCATTTTACCGGCCAGAACAGCCGGTCACCGGGCTTGACCGCCAGGGTCTCGGCCATGCCCGACTGCAGTTCCAGCACATAGCGGGCCGGCGCCTTGCTGGGGTAACCTGGACAGGGCTGATACCTGCAGGGCTGTGCGCCCCGGATCACGTTGATGAGCTGCAGATCACTATCGAAATAGAGTATATCCAGGGATATCAGGGTGTTTTTCATCCAGAACGAACGCAAGGCGTCATCATCGTAGATAAACAGCATGCCCCGGTCCTCCGCCAGGCTGTTGCGGTACATCAGGCCCCGACCCCTGGCCGCCGGTGTGTCGGCGATCTCGACGGTGAAGGTTCTCCCCTTGAGCGTCACCTGAGGCTGTTGTTCAACCGATCCAAAATATTTGACCTTCGGGCGGGGCCTGCCTTTTTCGGGAAGACCATCTTTTTCGGAAAGTCCGGCATTTTCTTGGGGGCTGTTTGTTTCAAGGAGCTTGACTGTCTCTCGGGATGTGGCTGGTCTGAGGGGCTCGTCTCTAATCGAAGGCTCAGCGATAACCCACTGCCCGCTCAACAAAACCAGCAGTGTGAAGGTCACGGCAGTCTTTGCAAATAGAACCGGTTCTTTTTTCATGGACCGCATGATAGCAACCGGGCGTTGCCTGGCGATAGCCGGGAGGCCCTGTTCATCCACCTGATTGTGCCCGACCGGCATTCAGGCAGCATCAATGGTAAAGGCCGCGCCCACAGCTACCTTGCTGGTGGCCCGATCAATGGGCGTGGCCCGCAGGTTTTGCCGCAGGGTCGGCGTCAGCAGGCTCGCCAGGGCGTCGATGTCCCGGAAATCCGGGTCCAGCCAGCGGTCGTACTCGTCCGCCGGCAGCCACAGTGGAATGGATTTTTTGTGGATATTGGCCAGTGACGGGTGACCCGGCAGGGTAATGATCGAGGCCGAGCAGACCAGTTCCCCGGTGGTTTTGTCGACCCAGGTCTTCCACAGGCCGCCAAAGGCGATGGCGCTGCCGTCTTCCGGTTCCAGCAGGTGAGGGTTCTTGCCCGACTGGCTCTCGACAAAGGCGCTGGCCGGCAGGATACAGCGGCTGGTTCGGTATTCGGCCTTGGTGGCCAGCCTGGCGTAATTGGTATTGACGCTGAAATAGTCGGGGTGGGGTTTCAGGCCGCGGTCAGTCTGGCGCAGATAGAGCCACCAGATGGCGTCCCGGACCTGCCGGGTGCCATCGCGCTCGACTACGATGCTGACGGTGTTGCCGGGACGGAAGTCGGCACTGTACCGAAATGCCGCCGGGTCCACCCCCAGGCGCTCCGCCAGCCGGGCCGTGCCATCTTTTTTGATCAGGGCGAAGTTGGTACACATAGGCGATTTCCTGGCTCGACCTCGCGCACAGTGCGCGGGCAGGTGTGAACATGTTTTTTAAAGGTCAGCCGTCATTGTTATACTGGCGGCCCCTAACCGCAACGACTCGCCCCCAGGAACGACCATTTCCAGTCTTTACCCATGAAAATCGAGAGACCGGTTAGAACCCGGCTGTCGGTGTTTGTCGCGCCCGGCCTGGCCGGGACCCGCGCCAGCGTCTGGTTGATGGCCCGGCCGATCACCCCGTCAGAGCAGGTCCGGCTGGCGAGCGACGATGGCAACGAGGCCTGCTGCTTTACCTGGCCCGATGGCGAAAACTATCAGGTGCGCTGTTACAACAACGGTGTACCGATACGATTTTGCGGTCACGGCCTGCTGGCCTGTGCCGCCGCCTGGCAGCGATTACAGGCCCTGCCCCGGCGTTTGTGCACGGAATCGACAGATTACAGCATCAACGAAGACGGCGATGGCACCTTGTGGCTGCACGCCCGGGGAGTAAAGTGCATACCCATCCAGGTGCCTGAGACCGACTGGTTCAATTTTACCCCGGAGGCTGCGGCCATCGCCGGCGACAAAAATGGTTACTGGATTATGCGCTGGCCTGACGGCTTTGATCTGAAAGAACTGAAACCGAATTTTGCGGCGATATGCCGGTCTACTAACCGGGCCCTGATCGCCACTTGTCGGGCCGACCCCGGCAGTGGGCACGATGTTGGCCTGCGCTATTTCGCGCCGCAATACGGCAATAACGAGGACAGCGTCACCGGCTCCGCCGCCGTGGTGCTGGCGAATTACTGGCGACAGCCGAAACTGGTACTGCGACAGTTCTCGGCCCGGGGCGGCCTGATCAATGCCAGGATTCTGGATGACAGGGTCGCCATCAGTGGCAACCTGGCCATGGGATAACCACGCAGAGCGGACCTCTGGTACGCTAACGAAGGACAGTCAATCAGTTATGAATTCAGCTTTGAAAACGGAAACACAGGACCTTGCTCCTGAAAAACACCTGGCATTACCCCTCTCCACCGAGGCGTTGGCCCGGGAATACCGGCGCGTGCGGGTCAACAGCCTGCGTCTGTGTGAACCCCTGGCCATCGAGGATTTCGGCCTGCAGGCCATGGCCAATACCAGCCCGCCAAAGTGGCACCTGGCCCACACCACCTGGTTCTTCGAGACCTTCGTGCTGAAGCCGGACAACCCCGGCTACGAACCCTGGCACCCGGCTTTTGAACACCTGTTCAACTCCTATTACAACGGTATCGGCACGCCTTTCCCCCGGCCACAGCGGGGTCTGCTGTCGCGACCGACGGTCGAGGAGGTCATTGCCTACCGGCAGACCATCGACGACCGGGTACTGAAACTGTTGGAAAGCGGCCACGAAACAGATGCTGAATGCCTTCGGCGCATTGAACTGGGCCTGCACCACGAACAGCAACATCAGGAGCTGCTGCTCACCGACCTGAAGTACAGTTTCCATGTCAATCCGCTGTTACCGGCGTACCGGCGACAGACGGACCGGCCGCGGCCGACGAATACCAAAAAGGCCAATGCCTGGGTGGAGGTGGATCGCCGGCTGGTGACCCTGGGTGCAACCGGTGACCGCTTTTGTTTTGACAATGAAACCCCGCGCCACCGGCATTACCTGCAACCCTTTGCCCTGGCGACCACCCTGGTCACCAATGGCGACTTTCTGGCCTTCATGACCGACGGCGGCTACCGGCGACCCGAACTGTGGCTGGCGGATGGCTGGGACCTGGTCCGCCAGCAGGGCTGGCACGCGCCCCTGTACTGGCGCCGTCAGGAAGGCAACTGGTATTGCTATACGCTCTCCGGCCTCCGGTCCATGACACCTGACCAGCCGGTGTGCCACCTCAGCTATTACGAGGCGGACGCCTATGCCCGCTGGGCCGGCGCCAGGCTGCCCACTGAAGGAGAGTGGGAGACAGTGGCTGCCGACCTGCCGGTCGTGGGCAATTTTATCGATTCCGGACAGCTGCACCCGCAACCGGCTGACAGCGCCGGCGACACCCTATGCCAACTCTTCGGTGACGTCTGGGAGTGGACCGCCAGCAGCTACAGCCCCTACCCGGGCTTCCAGCCGGCGGCCGGTGCCATCGGCGAGTACAACGGCAAATTCATGAGCAACCAGATGGTGCTGCGCGGCGGTTCCTGCGTCAGTGACGCCGGCCACATACGGCCCAGTTACCGCAATTTTTTCTACCCGGCGGATCGCTGGCAGTTTTCCGGACTGCGCCTGGCCCGTTCACTCTGATTCGCAACAGGGATATGCCATGTCGAACGTGGCGACGGAGATAACATGAACAGCAGAATTGACCAGGCCATGAGGGCAACCACCGAGGGCAGCGTTGCAAGTGACCATCAGCGCCTGACTGTCCAGTACCAGTCCCGTCCCGGTCCGGATTCCCTCAGTGAAATCATCGAGGACTTCCGGCAATGTCCCAGGCGCATATCGCCGAAATATTTTTACGACAGCCGCGGTGCCCAGTTATTTGACCGGATCACGGCCCTGCCGGAGTACTACCTGACCCGGGTCGAGCGTCAAATCTACTCGACCTTTGCCGAGGAGATGGCCGAGGAACTGGGCACCGGCCGCGTCCTGATCGAACCCGGCAGTGGCAGCAGCGAGAAAGTGAAGCTGTTGCTCGATTCCCTGAGGCCCTGTTCCTACGTGCCCCTGGAAATCACCGAAACGCATCTTCTCAACGCCTCGCGGCACCTGGTGGCTCGATACCCCTGGCTTGAAGTCCACGCCGTCTGCGGCGACTACAGCGGCGGCATCCAGCTGCCGGAAACTCTGCCCGGGGATCCCCGCCTGCTGTTTTTCCCCGGATCCACCATTGGCAACTTTGAGCCGGAACAGGCCCGGGCTTTTTTGAGCGACCTCCACGGCGCCTGCGGCGATGACGGTGCCCTGCTGATTGGCGTGGACCTACGCAAGGATGCCGATGTCCTGCACGCCGCATACAATGATGCCGAACAGGTAACAGCCGAGTTCAATCTCAATGCCCTGGAGCACCTGAACCGGCTGGCGCCGGCGAATTTTGAGCGGGATAATTTCCGCCACCTGGCCTTTTTCAACCCGGTGCACGGTCGCATTGAAATGCACCTGGAGAGCCTGTGCGACCAGACCGTCACCCTGGGGCCGCATGCATTTCAGCTGGCGGCCGGCGAATGCATCCACACGGAAAATTCCTACAAGTACCGCATTGATGATTTTCATACTCTGGCGACATCGGTGGGTTTCGAGCCCCGCCGTGTCTGGTGCGACCCGGCCCGGTGGTTTAGTGTTCACCTGCTGGACGCGACCTGATCGGAAGCAATCGTCCAGGCCATAGCCGGCCCCGGGTAGTCAAGGGAGGAAGCAATCATCGAAACCGCCAGCGACATCGCCCAACGGGCGCAAACCCTGCACCGCCCCGTGTACCTGGTGGACGGCGCCCGCACACCCTTTCTCAAGGCCGCCGGCAAACCCGGTCCCTTTACCCCGGTGGATCTGGCGTTGCAGTGCGGTCGGCCGTTATTGCTGCGTCAGCCGTTCCCGGCATCGGCCTTTGACCGGGTCATTCTCGGCTGCGTCAATGTCATCGCCGAAGAGATGAATCCCGCCCGAATTGCCGCCCTGCGGCTGGGCATGGGCATGGCCATGCCCGCCTGGACCGTACAGATCAATTGCGGCTCCGGCATGCTGGCCATCGACCAGGGCTTTCGCGCCATCGGTGAAGGCGGCATTGACCTGGTGCTGGCTGGCGGCGCCGAGGCCCTGAGTCACGCGCCGCTGCTGTTTCGGCAGTCAGCGGTAAACTGGTTTGCCGCCTTCAACAGCGCCAGAAACCTGCCCCAGCGCCTGAAACTGCTGGGGCAGGTACGGCCGGGCTTTTTCAATCCGGTGATCGGCCTGTTGCGCGGCCTTACCGACCCCGTCGTTGATCTCAATATGGGCCAGACTGCGGAACTGCTGGGCTACCTGCTGGACATCAGCCGGGAGTCCGCCGATGACTACGCGGTCAACAGCCACCAGCGACTGGCGCGGGCCCAGGACGGTGGATTTCTCGACGACGAGGTGGTGCCGGCCTTTGCCGCCAGCGGCGAGCTGTTCTCCCGGGACAACGGCGTCCGCCGGGACAGCAGCCGGGAAAAACTCGCCGGTCTGCGACCGGTGTTTGAAAAGCCCTGGGGCAAGGTCACCGCCGGCAACAGTTCCCAGGTCAGCGACGGCGCCTCCTGGGTGATACTGGCTTCGGAAAAGGCGGTGGAAAAGTACCGGCTGCAACCCCTGGCGCGCATCGTCGACAGTGCCTGGTCAGCCCTCGACCCGTCGGTGATGGGTCTGGGCCCCGTGCTCAGCATCACCGAGTTGCTTCGGCGCCGGGGCGACACTGACCTGTCGGCGGTGGACCTGTGGGAAATCAACGAGGCTTTCGCCGCCCAGGTGCTGGCCTGTCTCAAGGCCTGGCAGTCAGACGATTTCTGCAAAACGGTACTCGGACTCGACCGCCCATTGGGCGGCATTGCCTCGGACCGCCTCAATATCGACGGCGGCGCCATTGCCCTGGGGCACCCGGTGGGCGCCAGCGGCAACCGGATCGTCCTGCACCTGGCCCGCAGCCTGAAACGGTTGGGCCTGAAACGGGGCGTCGCCAGCCAGTGTGTCGGCGGCGGCCAGGGCGGCGCCATGCTGCTCGAGGCAGTGTAAGGAACGATGCCATTGAATAACGAACTACTAACCGCCTTACATAGCCAGCGGATTGAACTGGGCCCGGCGGCGAAGGCAACCGAAGCCGGTCCCTGGCAGCACTGGCGCCTGGTATGGGCAGACTCGTCCGGCAACGAACAGGGTTCGGGGGAAAAAAGTCTGCCCGGCAACGGCTCAGTGGTCTGGCTGGTGCTGGACCGGGCTGACGCCAGCGTCAATTCACTGAACGAGGCGGTGCTGGAAGAGCTGGATTCCATCGTCGAACAGCTGGAGCAAACGCCGCCGTCGCTGCTGGTGCTTCGCTCCGGCAAAGCCAGCGGCTTTTGCGTCGGCGCTGATGTCGGCATGTTTCGCGGCATGGACAGTGCCCCGGAAGTCAGCTGGCGTCTGAAGCGGGCCCATGCCATCGTCGACCGTCTGGAAAAACTGCCGGTAACCAAGCTGGCGGTATTACACGGCCCCTGTCTGGGCGGTGGTCTGGAACTGGCCCTGGCCTGCAATCTGCGCATCGCCATCGAAGGTGCCAAACTGGGCTTCCCCGAGGTGTTGCTGGGACTGCATCCCGGCCTCGGCGGCAGCTTTCGCAGCACTGATCTGATCAATCCGATCACCGCCATGACCCTGATGCTGACCGGCAAGTCCCTGTCGGCAAGCAGGGCCACAGCCGCCGGTCTGGTAGATGCGGTGACTCAGGAGCGGCATGTGATCAATGCCGTGGCCGCGGCAGCGGCGGGATCGCTGCAACAGGCCAGACAGTCACGGTTCGCCTCGTTACTGGCCGCCAGTCTGCGTCACAGCGGCTGGTTGCGAGCCCGGGTGGCAAAGCGGATGCTGGCGGCCACCGGCAAAAAGGTGTCACGCCGACACTACCCGGCACCCTTTGCACTGATTGGCCTCTGGCAACAGCACGGCGGTAACCGAACCGCCATGCAGGCCGGGGAGATCGAGTCCTTTGCCAGCCTGGTGACCTCGGCCACCGGCCAGAATCTGATCCGGATATTTTTCCTGAGGGAAGCCCTGAAACAGGGTTCCGGCAGTACGGACAGGATCGACCCCATTCGGCATGTGCACGTGGTGGGCGCCGGCACCATGGGTGGCGATATTGCCGCCTGGTGCGCCTTCAGCGGCCTGCGGGTGAGCCTCAGTGATACCGACCCGACGATGCTGGCGAACGCTGTCGGCCGGGCTGCCGCGCTGTGTCGGCGGCGGCACCGCAGCCGCGCCCAGAACCGCGATATCCTCGACCGCCTGATTCCGGACTGTACCGGCGACGGCATCGCCGGGGCGGACCTGATCATCGAGGCGGTGCCGGAAGCTATCGACATCAAGAATGCCGTTTACCGGGATATCCAGGCGCGCATGAAACCCGGTGCACTGCTCGCCACCAACACCTCCAGCATCCCCCTGGAGACCCTGCGCGCAGAAATCAGGGACCCCGGCCGCTTTGTCGGCCTGCACTTTTTCAATCCGGTATCCAGCATGCAACTGGTGGAACTGGTCAGCCACGATCAGGTCGGCACTGCCGCCCTGGACCGGGCCCGGGTTTTTATCAATGACATCGACCGGCTGTCGGTGCCGGTGCGCAGTTCGCCGGGCTTTCTGGTCAACCGGGTGTTAACCCCCTATCTGCTGGAGGCCATGCTGCTGCTGGATGAGGGCGTGGCGGCGGCAACCCTGGACCGGGTAGCCATGGACTTTGGCATGCCCATGGGCCCGGTGGAACTGGCGGACCGGGTCGGCCTCGATATCTGCCTGGCGGTGGCTGATACGCTCGAAGAACAGCTCGCCGGCGCGATGCCGGCGGTGCCCTCCTGGATCCGGGAAAAAGTCAAGAACGGCGAAACCGGACGCAAGGCCGGCAGGGGCTTTTATTCCTGGCGTGAAAACGGGGACCCGGTAAAAGGGGATGCCGCCGAGCCCCCCGCCGGCACCGCCGACCGGCTGCTGCTACCGCTGCTAAACACCTGCGTCACCTGTCTGCGGGAAGGTATCGTCACCGACGAGGACACACTCGATGCCGCCATGATTTTCGGCACCGGTTTCGCGCCGTTTACCGGCGGTCCATTGCACTACGCCCGGTCCCGGGGCCCTGCCGACATCCTGGCCGCCCTGGAAACGCTGGCGCAATCCCAGGGCGACCGCTTCCGGGCCGATCCCGGCTGGCAGGATCTGCAAGCGGTTTCCCCCCGTTGACGACCGGCGAAAGCCCCGGGATAAACGGTTCGAAACCGGCTTAAAAATCCTTGCGAATTTGCTGCCAGTTGCGCCGTGGCGGCTTTTTGCTCCAGCCATAGTAGGGATGGCGCTGCAACAGCTCTTTTTTTCGAAACAGCAACACCAGCAGGGCGCCGCCGACAAAGCCGCCGATGTGAGCCCAGAAGGCAACACCACCGCCCTCGGCAGTCCGGGACATAAAGCCGCCCAGCAACTGCAACAGGAACCAGTAGCCCAGCATGAACACCGCCGGCACCGCCACCGTGGTGACAAAGAAACCGAGGATCACCAGCAGGTGCACCTGCACCCGGGGGTAGAGCAGGACATAGGCACCCATGACGCCTCCGATGGCGCCGGAAGCCCCCACCATGGGTACTGCCGGGTTGCTGGTCAGAAACACCTGCAGCAGCGCCGCCGTCAGGCCACAGAGCAGGTAGAATACTATGAACCGGAAGTGGCCCATGGCATCCTCGACGTTGTTACCGAATATCCACAGAAACCAGAGGTTGCCGATAATGTGCAGCCAGCCACCGTGCATAAACATGGAGGTGAACAGGGTGTACCAGCTGCCCCCGGGAGCGATGACGCAGACGGTTCCCGGCCCCACAGGGAACCGCGTGCCCGCCGGCAGGGTAGACAGCAGGTCCCCCGGCACCAGTCCCAGCTGACAGATGGAACGGGACAGGGTCGGTTCGACCCCCATGCCCTCCAGCAACACCCAGACGGCGATGTTGAGGCCAATAATGGCAATGGTCGCCCAGGGCGTCATGAAATGGGGATTGTCGTCGCGAAGGGGAAACATCGGTCTATTCTACTGGACTTTCAGGTCAAACCCAGCCACTCATTCGAACCCTGCAAGTCCGTCAAGGCCAGCCGGCCCCTCAACCCGCCCTGCATGCCCGGCTCTGCATTTCCGAGCAGGCAAATCTGTACAACTTTTCTGACAAAGCGAACCCCTGCCCAAACGCAGCGGTGCCACTTGATTAACGGCCAGACCCGACACATAATAACTGTATAAATATACAGGTACCCGGTTTATGTCCATTCGCCCCATCGCCCGCCACGCAGCCGCTTCAGTATGCTATCTCCCCCTGTTTGCCGCCCGGGTTCAGGCCGGCTTTCCCAGCCCCGCAGACGACTACATGGATCGGGCCCTGGATCTTAACCAGTACCTGATCAGGCACCCGGCTGCCACTTTTTACTGCGAGGTCGCCGGCGATTCCATGACCGGTGTCGGCATTTTCAGCGGTGACCTGCTGGTGGTCGACCGGGCGCTCAAGCCGCAACACGGCGACGTGGTGCTGGCGGCACTGGACGGCGAACTGACCTGCAAGGTGCTGGACATGCACAAACAGCGACTGCTGGCCGCCAACAACAAATATCCGCCGATTGCCATCCGCGAGGGCTCCGATTTTGTCATCGAGGGGGTGGTTACCAGTTCCATACGGAGGCACCGTTGTTTGCCCTCGTAGACTGCAACAGTTTCTACGCCTCTTGCGAGCAGGTGTTCCGGCCCGACCTGCGGGGCAAGCCAGTGGTGGTGCTGTCCAACAATGACGGCTTCGTCGTCGCCCGCTCCGCCGAAGCCAAGGCCCTGGGTATTCCCGACCTGGAACCCTTTTTCAAGATCGAGCACCTGCTGCGAAAACACCGGGTGGCGATCTTTTCCAGCAATTACCCCCTGTACGGCGACCTGTCCAACCGGGTAATGATCACCCTGAAGGGCTTCAGCCCCCAGATCGAGGTCTACAGCATCGACGAGATGTTTCTGTGCCTGGACGGCCTGCCGGACTCACTGGATGGTTATGCCCGGCAGATGAAAAACGTGCTCTGGGAGCATCTGCGCATGCCCGTGGGCGTCGGCATCGCCCCCAGCAAGACCCTGGCCAAGCTGGCCAACCGGGCGGCCAAGAAGATCCCCCGGTGTACCGGGGTCTGCGTCCTCGATCAGCCGCCAAAGTGGCAGTGGCTGTTGCGCCGGGTGCCGGTTACTGCAGTCTGGGGTGTCGGCAAACAAACCGCCAGGCGACTGTCCTGCCTGAATATCCACAGCGCCTGGGACTTGGCTTCTGCCAATCCTAAAATCGTTCGCCGGCACACCAGTATCTGCCTGGAACGGACCATGGAGGAACTTAACGGCCGTCCCTGCATGGCGCTGGAAGAGCTGCCGCCGGCAAAAAAGCAGATTTACTGCACCCGGTCCTTTGGCAACAAGGCGACCGAGGTCGACCCGGTGCTCGAGGCCATCTCCCTGTATGCCGCCCGCGCCGCCGAGAAACTGCGCCAGCAACAGCACCTGGCCCTGACCCTGCATGTGTTTATCCACACATCACCCTTTGAGCCCGATTTCCACAGTGTCAGCGCCGTCGCCAAGCTGCCTTTCCCCACCGACGACAGCCGGATCATCGCCGGCACCGCCCGGGAAACCGCCCGGCGCCTCTACAGCAGCGGCCACGCCTTTCTCAAGGCCGGTGTCGGCCTGATTGAAATCATCGACCGCAAATACCACCAGTTCGATCTGCTGTCTGCCGGACAGAGCCGGCAATCAGACCGGCTGATGGCGGTGCTCGACCGGATCAACCATCACTACGGCCGCAATGCGGTGTTTCTGGCGGCCCAGGGAGTTAGCAAGCCCTGGTACATGCGCCAGCAATACACTTCGCCGGAATACACCACCCGCTGGCGTGACCTGCCGAAAGCCATGGCCTAGAACGCCATGCGAGAAGCCTACTAGCTCACTGGTGGAACAAAAAAGCACTGCCGATAATAGACCAGTTCCGCTATGGAATCCCTGATGTCATCCATGGCCAGATGACTGCCCTTCTTGCGGAAGCCGCCGAGCAACTCCGGGCGCCAGCGCCTGGCTATTTCCTTGACGCTGCTGACATCGAGATTGCGGTAGTGGAAGAACCGTTCCAGGGCAGGCATATACCGGACCAGAAATCGGCGGTCCTGGCAAATGGAATTACCGCACATGGGCGAGGCCCCCGGTTCCAGCCACTGGCTCAGGAAAGCAAGGGTTTGCTCCTCTGCCATCGCCGCTGTCATCTGGCTGTTGCGGACACGGTCTGTGAGGCCGGACTGACCGTGCTGACGGGTGTTCCAGTCGTCCATGGCGGCAAGGCGGGCATCGGTCTGGTGAATGGCAAGGACCGGGCCCTCGGCCAGCAGGTTAAGATCCTTGTCCGTGACCACGGTGGCGATTTCTATGATGACATCGTTCGTCGGGTCCAGACCTGTCATTTCCAGGTCGATCCAGATCAGGTTGAGAGGGTCCTTCTGGGCGAGTTGTTCTGACTCGGTCTGCTTTGGACTGGCGGGCTGGCTCATGAGCTGTCCTTGACAAGAATTGTGGATTGACTGACCGAAGGGCGGCACCGTCGGCGGTTGACCGGTCACCGGCGACGGGTGGACGCGAACAATAGCGGGAGAGCTCGCAATCCCGGTGTTGCCGAAACGCATTATGCTATATCCTTGCCTGCTAATCAGCCATTGTCCCCCGTAAATGAGACCCAAGAACAACCCTGTTGTGAGCATCTGAGTGGCCCGCCGAAGACTGACCATCCGGCAACGCCGGCGCATCAGCGACAGGCACGCCGCACTCATCGACAGCCAGGCTCTCTGCGAGCCCGACGCCAGCCACATTGAATACGCTGACAGCCTGGGACCGGAACAACGGGGTGTAGTAATTACCCGTTTCGGCAAGCAGGCGGATATTTTGCCGCCGGATTTTTCGCCCGGAGACAGACCGAGGCGCGCCAATGTTCGCGCCAATTTGTCGGCCCTGGTTGCCGGAGACCGGGTCATCTGGCGCGACGGTAACCCTACCGGGGTTGTGGAGGCCATCGAGACTCGACGCAGCCTGCTTTTCCGTCCGGACAACCGGGGCAATTTGCGCCCGGTGGCCGCCAATATAGACAGGATCGCCATCGTCATCGCCAGCGAACCTGCCCCTCATGCCAATCTGATCGATCGCTACATGGTGGCCGCCCATAACCAGGGCATCACACCGTTCCTCATCCTTAACAAGGCTGATCTGGCCGATGCTGCCAATTCGCACCTGGGCCAAATGATGGCGGAATACGAAGCACTCGGCTATCAACAGTTTCGGGTATCCGCCAGGATCAGGTCGGGCCTGGATGCCCTGCAAGGGTACCTGTCGGAGTATACCTGTGTCCTGGTCGGGCAGTCCGGGGTTGGCAAATCGTCACTGATTAACAGCCTGGATCCGAATGCCAGTGCCGCGGTAGGCGAATTGTCGGAGGCCGTCACCAAGGGCCGGCATACCACCACCAATGCCACCCTGTTTCAGCTGCCCTGTGGCGGTCGACTGATTGACTCGCCAGGAATCAGGGAATTTGGCCTCTGGCATCTGGACAAGCGAAGGGTGGCAGAAGGTTTTATCGAGTTCGGCCAATTTTTGGGGCACTGCCGCTTTCGGGACTGTCAGCACCTAGACGAGCGGGGGTGTGTGGTGATCGATGCGGTTGCCAGAGACTTAATATCAAGCCGTCGTCTGGCCAGTTATCAGCAAATAGTGCGCAGCCTGCCTGCGGGTTAGAATGCGCCTCAGCATGAGGAAACTGAATAGGAGTGTCCCGGTGCCACAAACGATAGAACCCGAAACTCTGCAAAAACATCTGGATGACGACTGGTTGATCCTCGACCTTTGCAATGACCAGAATTACACCCGGGAACATATTCCCGGTGCGGTTCACGTATCACCTAGAGAACTGCTCTGCGGCCATCCGCCGGTTGCGAACCGGCTACCAGAGAAAGAGCAACTGGATGCCCTAGCAACCCGACTGGGCCTGGCAGCAGATCGTCAGGTGGTACTTTATGACGATGAGGGGGGCGGCTGGGCCGGGCGCATGGCCTGGACCCTGGATGTTATCGGCCATCACCATTGGTCATACCTTAATGGCGGATTTACCGCCTGGCGAAACGAGGGCTATCCCGTTGAAAATAAAATCAACAGCCCCGAACCCCGACCGCAAACCGTGGTGATTGATACTTCATGGATTGCGAGAACCAACGATATCATGACCGGTCTTGGCCGACCGGGTTTTGTTATCTGGGACGCCCGAAGCCGTAGCGAGTTCGATGGCAGGCGGGCGGTTGCCCTGCGGGCCGGGCATATTCCCGGGGCAATTCACTGTGAGTGGACTGAACTCATGGACCCCGCGCGCAATCTCCGGATTCGTGATGATGCGGCATCGTATCTCGAAAAAACGGGCCTGACCCGGAATCGGGATATCGTCACTCATTGCCAGAGTCACCACCGCTCCGGGTTTACCTATCTGGTTGCGAGAATTCTCGGTTACTCAAGGATAAGAGCCTATGATGGTTCCTGGGCGGAATGGGGAAACCGCAACGACACACCGGTGGAAGTATCTGAATGAAGACTGACTACAAGGGTGAACTCTTTGCCGCACTGCAACGACTGCTGCCACAACACAGTCTGTCCAGAATTCTCGCCATGGCGGCCAACAGCCGTCAACCGTGGCTGAAAGACCATCTGATCAGACGCGCGATAGAGCATTTTGATATCGATATGGCAGAGGCCATCAATAGCGATCCGGAAAGCTACGCCAGTTTTAATCAGTTTTTCACCAGGGAATTGAAAGAAGGCGCCAGACCCATAGACCCGAATCCAAGGTCAATTGTCTCCCCGGCGGATGGCTGCATAAGCCAAATCGGACAAATCACCGATGGCGACATATTCCAGGCCAAGGGAGCTTCCTTTAGCGCACATGCCCTCCTCGGTGGCTCAGAAGACACCGCCCGGGTTTTTCACCGGGGCATCTACACCACGATTTACCTTTCCCCCCGGGACTACCACAGGGTTCACATGCCTTTTAGTGGCCGTCTGCTTGAGGCCCGCTATATCCCCGGGCGGCTGTTCTCTGTAAACGACACCACTACCCGGCAGATACCCGGCCTGTTTGCCCGCAATGAGCGGCTGGCCTGCCTGTTTGACACCGAGGCCGGGAAAATGGCAGTAGTCATGGTGGGAGCTCTTTTCGTGGCCGGAATTGAATCCCGCTGGCAGCCCAGTTATAAACCAGGGCGCATGGACCATCGGCTGTTTACGAGTAATCCGCTTGCCTTTGCCAGGGGGGACGAGATGGGGCAGTTTCACTTCGGATCAACTGTGATTTTGCTTTTTGAAGAGGGCAACCAATGGTCAGGACCCCATTGTGCGGGGTCCACGGTGAGGTTGGGAGAGCGGTTGGGGAATTGCCGGGCTAACTCTGAGTCTTGAACAAACGCTGCCTGATACCACCCAGAATGCCACCACTGGCGGAGGGCGTATCATCAAGACCGGCGGCGCTCAGGAAAAGGGACGAGATGTTGGCCAGGTCGATATCGTAACCTGTAGGCTCCAGGTCCCGCGCTATAGCAATCTTGTCAACATTCATAACATTATCGCGACCACTGTCCATCAAGCGCTTGCGGGCCTCCAGTTCATCCTTGAGGTCGATAATGATGCAATTATTGTTTAGATCACCGCTGAGGCGATCAAGTACCGCTACCTGTGGGGTCAATCGGGATTCGGGGTGCTGTTCCAGTACCACACCGATATCGCCGGTGGTCAGTTCCACCATGGTACCCGTGGGATAGAGGCCAATTGAACGGATGAAATTTACCACCAGATCATCCTGAAAACGGGTATCGCGCATGTTATAAAGCAGGCTGACGGCCCTGGATGGAGCCACAGGTTCGGCAATTTCCCGAGGATTCGATATAGCATCGTAGGTAGTGGCAATACCGGCAATTCTGGCCAGCAATGGAATCTTGCTGCCCATTATTCCCTCAGGAAAACCTGTACCGTTGTAGTTCTCGCAATGGTAGCGGACTACAGAAATCACTCTAGGCTCTATGGTTCGGGATGCCCTGAGCATCTCTACCCCGTACTCAACAAAGCGTTGGTACTCTTCCTGCTCTTCTGCAGTACGGTCGGTCTTGCGCAATATCTGATTCGATATTTTTACCTTGCCGACATCCTTTAACAACGTGCCCAGACAAAGAATGGTGATTTCGTCCTTGGCCATACCTGCATAGCGAGCAAACTGGACAGCCCACATAGCGGACCTCAGCGAGTGGTCATGGCTGTGCTGATCCTTGTGGCGCAGACGAAGCAACCAGGTAAAGGCATCCGGGCAACGAAGAACACTGCCGACCATGTCATCCACCGAAGCCCTCAGAGATTTGAGGTCGACATCGCGGCCCTTGGCAATCATTTTTGAGGCTACAGCCAAGCTACCCTTCAGCTCCCTGATGATTTTCTGGGCCTTTGCGGCCTCGACACGCATCGGCACAGTGGTTTTGTAGACATCCCGGCGAATAACGATAGGCGTTGGGATAAAGCTGGCAATATTTCGGTCCTTTGGCGCAGTGAACCGAACCTTTTCCCTGGAGATCGAAGGCATATTGATTGCCGGCTTCTGATCAGGGACACGGACCTTGGCATCGGCGATATTGAGAGGCGCCTTGCCCTTGGTCACATCGATATAGACGTAGCTGCAGTATGATTTCAGAGTTTCGACATCAGCGGGCGTGCGAACGTGAAATCCCTGCAGCGGAAATGGTGTTTGCGACCAAGGCCTGTCGAGCCCGGATACATACATTCCTAGGGTTAAATCCTGGACCTTGATCTGAATCTGCTTAATTGACATGACCGTATACCAATGGCTTCACTATTTACAACAGCCAGTGAGTTCGCACTTCATCCCTACCCATAAGCTGTCGTCATGTGCACAGAATAGGACGCCGACAATAATAATCCCATTAGCAGGGCACAGTCGGTCCAAATAGTCGACAAACGTAGTCATTTAACTGACTAAATGGTGACACTTCTCAGAATGTTTGTGAACTGCGTCTACAAATACCCGGACCTGGTCGGGGTTTATGTCAGGAGTGATGCCATGTCCCAGATTAAATACGTGGCCGCTGCCTGACCCGTAATCAGCTAGAATCCGCTGGACCTCCTGGTCAATACTTGCCGGTGACGCCCGTAACAACGCCGGGTCCATGTTTCCCTGCAGGGCCACGTCTTGACCAACTCTGTGTCGGGCATTCCCGATATTGGTAGTCCAGTCCAGGCCAATAGCGGTACAACCGGTGTCAGCCATGGCTTCCAGCCACTGTCCTCCGCCCTTTGTAAAAAGGATGACCGGAACTTCCCTACCCCGAGCTTTCGGAGTCAGGCCCTTGACAATACGCTCCATATAAGCGAGTGAGAACTCCCTATAGGCCACATCGGTAAGAACGCCACCCCAGGTATCAAAAATTTGTACCGCCTGAGCGCCCGCCTCGATCTGGGCATTCAGATAATCGATAACCGATAGTGTCAGCTTGTCTAGCAGCAAATGCAGCACTTCGGGCTGGTCATAGAGCCATTGTTTGACCTTGATAAATTCCCGACTACTGCCCCCCTCGACCATATAGGTAGCCAGGGTCCAGGGACTGCCGGAAAAACCAATCAGTGGCACCGTGCCGCCCAAGGCACTGTAGATGGTTCTGACCGCCGTCATGACATAATCCAGATCCCGACGACTGTCGGTTGCGGGCAGGGCCTCGACATCCCGCTCGGTTGTCAGGGTCTTGCGAAATCTCGGGCCCTCGCCCTCCTCGAAGTAAAGTCCCAGACCCATGGCGTCAGGAATGGTCAGTATGTCGGAAAACAGGATAGCGGCATCGAGATCAAAACGTTCAAGAGGCTGTAGGGTGACCTGGCAAGCTAAGTCGGCGTTCCGGCACAAGGACATAAAATCACCCGCCTTGGCCCGGGTCGCACGATATTCAGGCAGGTAGCGCCCTGCCTGACGCATCAACCATACCGGCGTAATCTCCACCGGCTGCCTGAGCAGCGCCCGTAGCAAGCGGTCGTTCTTCAATTCCGACGGTGCCGATTGTTTCAAGCTTGTCGCCAACGATTCCATCAATTGTGTCAATCCGCTAGACGTCCAGGTAATCCAGAATACCCTCTCCGGCCTGGCGGCCCTCCCAGATGGCGGTAACCACCAGATCGGAACCGCGGACCATGTCACCACCGGCAAAGATTTTTGGATTGGTGGTCTGGAATTTGAACTCCTGTTGCTCGGGCGCAATGACACCCTGCCAATCATTGAGTCCGATATCGAATTGAGCAAACCAGGGAGCAGGGCTGGGGCGAAAACCAAAGGCAATCAGCACCACATCTGCCGGTAATATCTCCTCGCTTCCCGGAATGACTTCTGGGCGGCGGCGGCCCTTTTCGTCCGGATCACCGAGTCTGGTTTCCACCAGTTTGACGCCCTCGACCCGGCCGTCACCAATGATTTCCACCGGCTGGCGGTTATACAGAAACTGTACCCCCTCTTCCCGGGCATTCTGCACCTCGCGGCGGGACCCGGGCATATTGGCCTCGTCCCGGCGATAGGCGCAGGTGACGCTGGTGGCGCCCTGGCGGATGGAAGTGCGATTACAGTCCATGGCGGTATCGCCGCCACCGAGAATTACCACCCGTTTGCCGCGCACATCGATAAAATCATTCGGGTTCTTTTCCCATTTCTGATTGCGATTAACGTTGGCGACAAGAAACGGCAGGGCATCATGGACACCGGGCAGATCCTCACCGGTAAAACCGCCTTTCATGTAGGTATAGGTGCCCATACCCAGGAAAACTGCATCGAAATCCCGAAGAATTTCGTCGAATCCGATATCCACTCCCACCTCGGTATTCAGCCTGAACTCAACACCCATCTCGGTAAATACCCGACGTCGCAGGGCCATTACCGACTTTTCCAGCTTGAACTCGGGAATACCGAAGGTGAGCAGGCCGCCAATCTCCGGATAGCGGTCAAATACCACCGGCTTGACGCCATTGCGCATCAGCACATCGGCGCAACCCAATCCGGCCGGTCCGGCGCCAATAACGGCGACCTGCTTGTCGGTCATTTTGACGCCGGTCATATCCGGCTTCCAGCCCATGGCGAATGCGGTATCGGTAATATATTTTTCGGCGTTGCCGATGGTAACGGCGCCAAAATCATCGTTGAGGGTGCATGCACCTTCGCAGAGTCGGTCCTGGGGACAAACACGGCCGCAGACTTCCGGCAGGGTATTGGTCTGGTGACAGAGTTCCACCGCCTCCAGAATGTTGCCTTCGGAGACCAGCTTCAGCCAGTTGGGTATGTAATTGTGCACCGGGCACTTCCACTCGCAGTACGGATTACCGCAGGCCAGGCAACGGTGGGCCTGGCCTGCGGCCTGGGCGGGCTGAAAGGGCTCGTAAATTTCCACAAACTGGTGTCTGCGGATGTCCATCGCCTTTTTCCGCGGGTCCTGTCGCTCGACTTCGAGAAACTGGAACTTGTTGTTCAATCGTTCAGACATGATGTCTCACTCCGAATCTCGGTCGGTCATTGGGGGGCCGCCAGGGTGGTCTCGAGCAGACTCCTGAGGGAGGCAGACTTGGGTTTGACCAGCCAGAATTTGCGCACATAATCTTCAAAATTTTCCAGAATGTGGCCGCCCCAGACACTGTCTGTATGGGCGACAAAATCGGCGATCATGCCCTTGAGGTGGTGCAGATTTGCCTCAAGAGCCTCTTCGGTGATGCGATGTAATTCCACCAGCTCCATATTGACCCGGTCGGTGAAATTCCGCTCCAGGTCGAGGATATAGGCAAAGCCGCCAGTCATGCCCGCACCGAAATTATGTCCGGTGGGTCCCAGGACCGCGATCACGCCGCCGGTCATGTATTCGCAACAGTGATCACCGGCTCCCTCAATGACGGCTACGGCGCCGGAATTGCGAACGCCGAAGCGTTCACCGGCCGTGCCGGAGGCATAGAGTCGACCGCCGGTAGCACCATACAGGCAGGTATTGCCGACAATCGGGGTTTTGTTGGCGGCAAAACTGCTGCCTTCAGGTGGCCGAACCACAATCTTGCCCCCGGCCATGCCCTTGCCCACGTAGTCATTGGCGTCACCGGTGAGGAAGATTTCCAGCCCTCCGGCATTCCAGACGCCAAGGGATTGGCCGGCGACGCCCCTGAGGTTAATCCGGATGGGATTTTCCACCATACCGGTGTTGCCGTGGCGCAGAGCAATTTCTCCGCTCAGCCGAGCGCCGATGGAACGGTCGCAGTTGGACACCCTGAACTCGAATTCACCACCTGACCTGGCCTCGATGGCAGGCAGAATCTGCGTCACCATCTGTTCCGCCAGGATACCCTTGTCAAAGGGGGCGTTGCGTTCAACACCACAGAACCGGGGTTTTTGCTCCAGGTAACTGTCGGTGTGCAGGATGGGACTGAGATCCAGCTTTTGTTGCCTGGAGGTCACTCCCGGCAGGATATTGAGCAGATCTACCCGACCAATCAGTTCCTCCAGGCTCCGAACACCCAGGCTGGCCAGCAGGACGCGGGTCTCCTCGGCGACAAAGCGAAAGAAATTCATCGCCATTTCCACGGTGCCAATGTAGTAATTGCTGCGCAGGGTATCGTCCTGGGTGGCGACACCAGTGGCACAGTTGTTCAGGTGACAGATACGCAAATATTTACAACCCAGGGCCACCATGGGGGCGGTGCCAAAGCCGAAGCTTTCCGCTCCCAGAATGGCGGCCTTGATAACGTCCAGCCCGGTTTTGAGGCCGCCGTCGGTCTGCACCCGCACCTTGTCCCGCAAGTCATTGGCGCGCAGGGTCTGGTGAGTTTCCGAAAGCCCCAGTTCCCAGGGTGAACCGGCATAGCGAATCGATGTCAGCGGGCTGGCGGCGGTACCACCATCATAGCCGGAGATGGTGATCAGATCAGCGTAGGCCTTGGCGACACCGGCGGCAATAGTACCGACACCTGGACGCGACACCAGTTTCACCGACACCAGGGCTTTCGGGTTGACCTGCTTGAGGTCAAAGATCAATTGTGCCAGGTCTTCGATGGAGTAAATATCGTGGTGCGGTGGTGGTGAAATCAGCGTAACCCCGGGAACCGAATAACGCAGCCGGGCTATCAGGCTGTTGACCTTACCTCCCGGTAACTGGCCGCCCTCACCGGGTTTTGCTCCCTGGGCGACCTTGATCTGGATCACTTCGGCATGGACCAGATAATGGGGCGTGACACCAAAGCGCCCGGACGCCACCTGCTTGATCTTGGAGGTTTTCACCGTACCGTAACGAACCGGGTCCTCACCGCCCTCACCGGAATTGGAGCGGCCACCGAGTCGGTTCATGGCCTCGGCCAGAGCTTCATGGGCCTCCGGCGACAGGGCGCCCAGTGACATTCCGGCCGAGTCAAAGCGCTTGATAATAGACTCCACCGGCTCGACTTCTGCCAGGGGAATCGGTTTCTGGTCGGTGCGCAGCGCAAACAGATCCCGCAAGGTAGCCACGGGCCTGCCATTGACCAGATCGGAATAGCGGGTCCAGACCTTGTAATCCCCGGTTTTTACCGCCTGCTGCAGGATCTGCACCACATCGGGATTGAAACAGTGGTATTCCTGTCCGTGCATGTATTTCAACAGACCACCGGGGCGAATGCCCTTGCGCTGACGCCAGGCTTCGGCTGCGAGTTCTTTTTGATCCACTTCCAGATCGGCAAACCCCGCACCCTGAATGCGGCTGGTGAGACCGGGGAAGCACAGATCGATGACATCGTCGGCCAAACCCACCGCTTCGTAGAGCATGGCGCCACGATAGGAACTGATGGTGGAAATACCCATCTTGGACAGGATTTTCATCAGCCCCTTGTTGATGCCCTTGCGGTAATTCTTGAACGCCGTTGTGACATCCAGAAGCAACTCGTTGCTGTCGATCAGGTCACACAACACCTGGTAGCTGAGATAAGGATAAATCACCGAGGCGCCACAGCCGATCAGAGTGGCAATCTGGTGCGGGTCCCGGGCATAGCCAGTGCTGGCGATAATATTGGCGTCACAGCGCTGCCCGGTTCGAATCAGGTGGTTGTGAACAGCACCCACAGCCAGCAGAATATGAATCGGCAGTAATCCTTCGACGATATCGTGATCCGACAATACGCAGAGCACAATGCCGTCGTCACGAATGGCCCTCTCCACCTCATGGCATATATCCACAATGGCTGTTCTAAGATCTTTCTGGTCGGGGTCATAGAACAGTTGGAACTTTCGCAGTGCAAACCGGGCACTGCGATTGCCCTTGAGGGCAAAGTATTTTCGCGGAGACAACACCGGG
This sequence comes from Gammaproteobacteria bacterium, assembly GCA_003235325.1. GTDB lineage: Bacteria > Pseudomonadota > Gammaproteobacteria > Pseudomonadales > Porticoccaceae > SZUA-272. The sequence continues at coordinate 22,924 of QJWQ01000050.1, forward strand.
CTGGTCAGGTCGATGTTGACCGCGTGTTCCGGGGTTTCATCAAAAACATTTTCCTCCGGCCCCAGTTGCGTGCTGAGGGACATGGCGATAGCTTCCCGCAGGGGGTCGATGGGAGGATTGGTGACCTGGGCAAACTGCTGGCGAAAGTAGTCGAAGAGGTTGCGGTTTTTCTGGGACAGCACGGCCATCGGTGTGTCATCGCCCATGGAACCCACCGCTTCCTGGCCACCCTCGGCCAGCGGGCGCAAAACCTGGTCACGCTCTTCAAAACTGACCTGGTACATCTTCATGTACCGTCGAATCTGATCCCGGGTCAGGGTGCCCTCGACCTCGATGCTCTCCAGTTCCAGGGTAGAAGAGATGCGCACCGCTCCTTGCCGCAGCCATTTCTTGTAGGGTTGGGCCTTAGCCAGCCGCTGGTCGATATCCGAGCGTCTTTCGATCTTGCCTTCCAGCGTGTCAATCGACAGCATGTCCCCCGGACCCAGACGACCCTTGGCCACAACGGCCTCGGTACTGTATTTGTAAACCCCGATTTCCGAAGCGACGGTGATAATGTCGTCGTCGGTCAGCACCCAGCGTGAAGGCCTCAGGCCGTTCCGATCCAGGCCGCAGACTGCGTAACGACCATCGGTCATCACCAGTCCCGCGGGGCCATCCCAGGGCTCCATCATCAGCGCCTGATATTCAAAAAAGGCCCGCTCGGCCGGGTCCATATCGTGGACGTTGTTCCAGGCCGGTGGTATCAGCATACGCACGGCCCGGTGCAGGGGCACTCCGCCCGTGACCAGCAGTTCCAGCATATTGTCGAGACTCGATGAATCGGAACCGGTGCGATTGATCAGCGGCGACAATTCCTCGATCTCCGGAATCAGAGGGGTCTTGAATTTGGGCGTTCGAGCCACGGACCAGTTGCGGTTGCCCAAAATGGTATTGATCTCGCCGTTGTGAGCCAGCATGCGAAACGGTTGCGCCAGGTGCCAACGGGGCATGGTGTTTGTGGAGAAGCGCTGGTGGAAAACACAGATGGCTGTTTCCATGCGAGGATCGGACAGGTCCCGGTAAAATCCCGGCAAATCCTTGGGCATCATAAGCCCTTTATAGCTCAGGACCCGAGTAGACAGGCTGGCAAAATAGAAACGGGGATCGTCGGTGAGGCGCTTTTCAATCCTGCGGCGGGCGACAAATAGCCGGGCCGTAAGAACCTGTTCCGACATCGTTCCGGCCGGCGCCACGAACAGATGCTCAAAGGCCGGGAGGGTCTCCAGGGCAATCCGTCCCAGACAGGCATTGTCGGTGGGTATCTGCCGCCAGCCGAGCACCTTGAGATTCTCGGCCGCCATTTCCGCCTCGACCACCGCCCTGGCCGCATCCCTCTTCCCGGCATCCAGGTTGAACATGACCGCACCCACAGCATAGTCCGCCGGCAATTCGACCCCCAGGGATTCCTCCGCCACCAGGCGCAGGAATTTGTCCGGTTTTTGCATCAGCAGGCCACAGCCGTCTCCCGTTTTGCCGTCGGCGGCAATTCCGCCTCTGTGGGTCATGCAGGTGAGGGCTTCAATGCCGGTTTGCAGCAACGGGTGGCTCGCTTCACCGCGGACATGGGCTATCAGTCCAAAGCCACAGTTGTCGCGGAAATCATCGAGACTGTACAAGCCTTTTGACATACACTATTCCAAAGTAAATCAATTGGTTAAAAGAGGCCACCCAGTAATAATCAGCGACTCGGGCGCAAAAGGTCAGTCATTTTACACAGGGGGCCACCGGGGAACAAACCCGGGAACAGGCCCGCTGGGCGGGTCGGCTGAATGTACTTCTTGCTGGGTGCTGACGAGATCGGAGTGCGGAATACAGTTATCCAGTGCCAATACAGCCAGTAAATGGCGGCGCTGTCAAATCTGAATTGGTAATCTGAGAAAAAAACGGGTCTTAAAACCATCCGGTTCCGGGCCACTGTACCACCCTGACCGGCACCCTGGTACGTTAAACCTGGCAATTGGCCAGAACCTTGCGGACTTTTTGAAAAAAATGGCCGTTAGAGCCTGAAGGAATTTCTTGTAATCCCTCGAGTCATGTGGTTTCCCATATGCCGGCCAGGCCATTGGCCGGACAAGTTAGGTGGTGGCCTAGTGGCCCAGAACCAAGGAAAATTCCCGGTCACCATCACTGAGAATCAATTGGTTGGCGCCAATTTTGCTGATGCGCCAGACATTATCGATGCTTTCCCCCTGGCGGTAACTTCTGTTGCCAATGAATACCCGGTTGAGCCTGGAGCCCTCGGCTATGAAAACATGACCCTGCACATCGATCTTGGCCACCGGGTCCATATCTGGCTGAGAGACGCCGATGGCGTCCGGCTGAACCTTGGTGGCGGCAATCGGCGCAACAGCAGCAGGAACGGCTGAAAGAGTTGAACCTGAACTCGCGCCTGGATTCGTTGCGTGGGTGGCAGGCGGGACCTGACCACTGCGTCCGGTTTCGGGCATTAGCGGACGGCCCTCTTCGCCAGCGTCCGCTTCGACAGCAGCGACCACCGGGATCCGGTCCAAGGGATTGAATACCAGCCAGGTCGCAACAAAAAGCAAGGCAACGACAGCCACCAGAAACGGCCAGTGCCAGCGAAGCCCCGGTGTTTTTTCTGGTTTCGTCGTCAGATCCCAACCGGCGGACAGCAAATCGTCCAGTTGCTGGGGGCCGGACTGCCGGCGCTCGGTTTCAGCTTTTCTCAGAGCATTGAGAATGTAGGACATCAGCCGCCCTCCTCCGCCACTAACACCGGCACACGCAGGCCGGCGCGCTGATTAAGCTTGAGGATGGTCCTGGGTCCCAGGATGCCGTCGGCGAGTAGGTTATTGTTCCTCTGGAATCTTGTCACCTGATCCCGGACCGCGACACTGTAGCGACCGCCGGTAACCAGCCTCTCGCTGTCTGGATCCACCTGCTGCAGCCTGTCCTGAAGCCAGCCGACGACCCGGGCGTTGATCGCACCGGTGCCAATGCCCCGGCTGAAGTCAGGTGGCGGACTCCAGAGATAAAGGTAACTGCCGGACCAGCGTTGGAGAAATTCATCACTGGACAGGATCAGGTTATCCGCCCCAGCGGACAGCGTCAGGGTGTTATTGCCAGCCGCTGTCAGCAGATAGGCCCGCTGGTTGGCTGCGCCATCGACGAGCCAGACCACCCCCACCCTGTTAATGGCCAGAAGTTCCGCGACCTCACCGGAACTGTCCCTGGCACAACGCAAGCCCCGACCCTCCGCCACCGCACAGAACGCGGCCTCGTTTCGAAGGTTCTCAGCGTCAATATTCCAGCGTTGCAACAAAGCATTATATGGATTGGCGGCATCGGTCTGTACGGGATCCGACCCGTCCGTTTCAACCCGGTCCTGTTGTGAAACGATGTGGCCACCCAAACTCGCAACCTGCACCTGCAACCCGGAAGCATCGGCGTTATCGGCAGCCGTTATCGGGCCGGCGCCTGGTGTGTCCGCCGTCCGGGTCTCGGCGTGTGGTGCGGAGACAATGGTTTCCTGTCCCGAACCTGCTGCCGACGCCGGTGCCACCAGAGCAGCAACGGCAGTCTTATCTCCGTTGGCAACGGATGTCTCCAACAAGTCGCCAAGCCTGACGTAGCCGCTTCCCGTCAGAAACAGTATGACACCCAGGACCAGAACCGAGGCAGCTACCGCCATGCCGGTTCCCGGCAAACCGGCTTTTTTGCGGTTGCCGGTATCGACATTGGTGCCCAGTATCTCGGCAGCGGCCTTTTTCAGGATGGGCGCGGTTATCCGCGACTGGCCCAGGGAATAACCGGCAATCAGGGCATGTTGGGCGATCAGGTTCACCAGCCGGGGTATGCCCCCCGACAGACGATAAACGGCCGCGATACTGCCGGCATCAAACAACGGATTCCGGGCACCAGCCCGATGCAGTCGGTGATTGATGTAGTTGGCCAGGTCGTTCCGGTCCAGGGGCGGCAAATGATAGCGGGACACCACACGCTGATTCAGCTGTCGCAGTTGCTGCTGCCCGATCAGGTCCAGCAGTTCCGGCTGGCCGACAAGCAGGATATGCAGCAGTTTATGGGTGTTGGTTTCGAGATTGGTAAGCAGCCGCAACACTTCCAGGACATCGGCGGAAAGATTCTGGGCTTCCTCGATCACCACCAGGGTTTTTCTGCCCCGGGTGTGACTTACCAGCAGGTCCCGGTTAAGGGCATCGATGGCCAGCTTTACCGGCGAGCCCGCCACCGCTGACGGCAATACCACGCCAAGCTCATGACAGATGCTGGCCAGCACATCCTCGGCCCCCAGTTTGGCATTGAGGATGTAGGCGACCCGGACATTGGCCGGAACCTGTTCCAGCAGCATACGGGTCAGCGTCGTCTTGCCGGTACCGACCTCCCCCGTGAGCAGGATAAAGCCACCCTCGCGATCCAGCCCGTATTTCAGATGCGCCAGGGCCTGCCGGTGAAAATTACTGGGGTAGAGAAAGGCCGGGTCCGGGGCGATGGTAAACGGCTCGCACTTGAGACCGTAATATTCAAGGTACATGCTCATGGTTGAAAACCTACTCCGGCGCGACGCTGTCCCGGGAGTCCTGCTGCTCCGGGGCGGACTGGTCTCGCTGGCCGTCATTCTGGAACCGTTCGAGCATTGCTTTCAGAGACCGGTCAGATTCGAGGTCCCTGTCCCTGGTTATCAGGTGATCAAAGCGATTTTTTGAAATCTCGGAGGCCCGGGCCGGATCCCGCAGTATTGTCGGCCGGATAAACATCATTTGCACTGACTGGCCCTTGCCCTTGCTGCTGGATCGGAACAGGTGACCCAGTATCGGGATATCCCCCAGGATCGGCACCTTGGTTTCGGAGGAGTCGTACTGGTCATCGATCAGTCCCCCGAGAATCAGCAGTTCACCGTCCTGCACCAGGACATTAGTTTTAATGGTGCTTTTCGAGGTGACCACGTCGGCGGTGCCCAACTGGCTGGAGCTGCCCAGCAACTTGGACGATTCCTGATCCAGTTCCAGGCGCACGGCGTCGCCCTTGCTGATCTGGGGCTTGACCACGAGTTTGATGCCCACTTCTTCCCGGTTGATGGTCTGGAAGGGGTTGCTGGCGCCATCATTGCTACTGGTAAAGCTGCCGGTAATGAACGGTACCTCCTGGCCCACAGACAGGGTCGCCTCCTCGTTGTCGAGAGTGACCACGGATGGCGTCGACAGCACCTTGGTATGGTTGTCGGACTTCAGTGCCTGGATCAGGACCCCCATGCCCTTGCCGGTATTCCTGTCAAAATCGCCTGCCGCCGCATAGGTGTTGGCTGTACCACCAACCAGATTGCCGATGGCGGTGACATCGGAATCGCTGAAATCGCCGTCGGCACCGAGGCCCAGCAGCGACACCAACAGGTCGTCAAACTGGGTCAGGTAGCCGCCGTGCCCCTTGCTGGCGTAGGCCAGCTGGACGCTGAGACGCTTGGCCTGATCCTCGGACAGCTCGGCAATGACCGCCTCGATCAATACCTGGGGGCGGGACAGGTCCAGCTTCTCCACCACCTTGCGCAATTCGCGAATCACAGATGAGGACGCGGCAATTATGATGGCATTGTTGGGCACATCGACTTCAATCTTGTACCCGGTCGAGGCTTTATCCTGACCGGCAGCGGCACCACCCTCGCCGGCCAGGCGCAGGAACATTTCGGAATCCAGCATGCCCTCTATTACTGTCTTGATATCCTCTGCCCGGGCATAATCCAGGTAGATGACCTCGATACCGCCCTCTTTGGTGGAAGGCACGTCCAGGGATCGCAGCAGGTCCTTGAATGCGGCCCGAACCCGCTCGGGACCATCGACAATCACCCGGTTGTTGAGGCTGTCCTCCACCAGGGACAATCCCTGCTGCTGGAACTGCTTCATCTGACTGGCAATATGCACCGCCTCGCCGGCGGAAATATGGTCGAGACTGATGACATCCACCGCCGAACTCTCGGCGCTGTCCAACTGCTGAACCAGCTTGTCCACCAGGTCGACATTGGACTGGATATCGGTGACCAGCAGGTAATTGCTGTCGGCAAATCCCTGCAACAGGGCACCGGTGCTGGACAGGGGTTTCAACACCGGCACCAGCCGGTTGACATCGACGTGGTTGACCTTGATCAGCCGCGTTTCCAGCTGATTTTTGCCAGACGCCCCGGCAATCTTGAAGGACTGGTTAAAAGGCAATATGCGCGTGACGGCGCCGTCATCCACGGCGTGAAAACCCTGGACCTGCAGGGCGGAGAGAATGGCCTCGTAAAGAAGATCCCTGCTGATGGGCCGGGGAGCGACGATGGTGACCTTGCCCTTGACCCGCGGATCCAGAACAAAAGACTTGCCGGTTATTTCGGCCACGCTCTCAATGACATTGCGAATATCGGCATCGCGGAAATTGACTTGCACTTCCTCCTCGGCGAACGCGGGGACCATGCAATTCAGCATCGCGAGCAGACAGACGATACGTCGATATATTTCCCAGCTTCGTTGTTGTTTTCTCATGGTTGTCTCATTTGATTCACTCGAGAATCGAGCCTCGGTAACACCCTGGTGGAGAGGCTGGCGGCATTGACATATATCTCCAATTCTTCACCATCACGCAACACCACCACCGGAACACTGGTCTCCTTGATCAGGCTCATCCACATGGAGGGGTCCTCGACCATGTCGCCGATACTGTTGCCATTGACCATGACGACCACATCGTTTTCCTTCAGATCCGCCAGATCAGTCAGTTCCGGCGACAGATCCCGGAGTTTGAATCCGGTGTCATAGTTCTCTACTTTCATGGGGGTGGCGGCAAACATTCCCGCCAGGGAAAAACCCCTGCCGGTACTGACCGTGCTACTGACCACCGTAGCGGAACTGTCGCCTGACTGGTCGTCCCCCGCCCGGTTCAAGGGTATCTGCCGCAACTGGCCATTCTGCCAGACCACCACGCGAAATGGTTCGATTTCCCTGATTTCGACCCCGGAACCCAGTTTGTCGCCAATCCTGTAGACCGCCTCGGAGCTGCCGGCAACCGACATAGTAGCTGTCGAACTCGCCCCGGAAATAACCACGCCCAGCAGTTCCGCCTTGATACTGGCATTCTTCAATTCACCGTAGTCACCTTGAATCTCGGGCTGCTGGCTACCGGAAAACCAGCTCCAGCGTTCCCGGGCCTGAAGCGGGGGCCGGGCCGGCAATTCGGCATTCAGCGACAAGCGGTCAACCCACAACTGCATGGCGATCAGGGTCAGCAGCCATATGGCCAGGATCACCAGCACCACCTGGGTTGCCCGTCGCAAAGCCGTTTCCTGGAAAGGCATCGATACCGGCATTTTTTGCAGAATGCCCGGCGTAAGACTGGCCATCAAATCGTTCCTCCCGCCAGACAGGGTAACTGACCGGCCGTATGACTTTCAAAACTGCCGTCCCCACGGGGGCGGGCAAATGAGGCCGCCAGGGAATCCAGTGCCGCCGGCGGCGTTAACAGCAACAGGCTGTCAAAGCCGCCACTCGCGGAGATCGTGACTGCACCCGTGGCGCTGTCACCGTCGATGACCATGGAGATGCCCTCGTCAGCGGTGCTGACGCGAGCCCGGTGTTTGCCCAGGGGCTGCTGCAGAAGCTCCAGGTTGTTGAACCGCAACTCTCCGTCAACAGTCGCGCCGGCATTGAACGGGCAGCGCAGATCGGAGAACTGTACCAAATCCAGCGCCAGCTCAACGCGGCCGGCAATTGCCACTGGCAGGGGTAGCAGTGCCGGAATCAGGGAAAATTCACCGGTGACATTTCGGGCGGTATAGGCTCCATTACTGAATGAGACCAGAGCCTTGAGACCACCGAGACTGTTGTCGAGACGCAGACACCAGCTCAGCAGCCCCGAACCCGGGCACCAGCGCCACTGGACCAGGTTCAGTTCCGCAATGCCCGGCGCTTGCCAGGACAGCCAGACCTTGCCTTGTGCAAGCGTCACCCGGTCGAGATAGGTGACGGCCAATTGGTCTTCGGGCAAAAACCAGCGCAGTGGCAACTGCATCAAGCCATACACCAGCAGTAGCGGTATCAGCAGCATTGGCAACATGATTTTCAGCCAGCGCGGCAGCCCTGGCACCACCGCTGATGGCACTGGTGGCTGGTTGCTGCCAGCCAACCTTTCAGCCAGCAAGTTCCAGCTCCATGGCAACACTGACCGTATCCTGATCTGAACCGGTCCGCTGCAATTTCAGGGCCTTGAGCCCAAAACCGGCACAGGCCAGCTCTCGAGTGAAACGCAGGGCGGCATTGCCGGACGCCGAAGCAACGTCAATCCTAAAACCATTTGTTGACACAGTTGTTACCCGGGGCTCCCGAATCTGGAATCGCCGGGCAATATTCTGGATACGGGTTGCCGGCGGCTGTTCTGCTTCAGCAATGGGTGCATTGCAGCTGTTTGCCAACTGCTGTATCAAAGGTGTCTGTTCGTACATCCAGCTCAGCTCCTCCATCAGCGCCTGGCGCTGCTGCTTCAGCTCTGCGTAGTCGCTCCAGCGGGGGATTATCAGCCAGTAAAGGAAACACAAAACCAGCAGCACGACACCGCCGGCGATGACCCGTTTTTCCCTGTCCAGGCGCTGCTGCCACCAGTTTTTAACCGGATCAAGGGTCATCGCCATCTCAGCTGCCTCCGGCTTCAAGTTGAAGTTGCACCAGCCCGCCGGCGTCCACAGCACTCCACTGCAAGCGGAAACCCTGCAAGTCGGCAAACTTTTGCTTCAGTTCGGGGCTGTTTTTCATGCGGAGGGTAGCAGCATTATCCTGCAGCTGAATTTCCTGCAGATCACAGGTACATCGGGACATGATGCCGTCGAGATCCTGAAGCAGGCGAAAAGGCGCGGCGTCCAGGCTTTGGCGCTGGCGAAACAGGAGATTAATATTCTGTTCGGCCCGGTTGCGCAAACCCTCTGTTGCAGCACGATCCCCGGGGAAAAACCTGCTGTAGGTTTTTAGCGTCTCGGCCCGCAACTGATCAATTTCCGCACTGGTGATCTGACTCGCTACCAGGAGATAAATCGGCACCAGCAGCAGGACAACCACAGCCAGAGCCAGGGTCGGCAACCAGGGGCGCCAGTTGATAGCCGCTTCGGCGGGCCTGAAGGCGCCGGTGAGCAGATTGATCGCCGCCGGCGCCTCAGTAAACGACCAGTTGATAACGGCGCCGTTGATGTCAGCCCGGGAGCGCAATATCTCGGGCACCAGATCCGGATCCGGTACCGAGAGCGAAAGCCTCGGCGTGATCTGTTGTCGTTCCAGTTCTGCCTGCAACAGAGTCCAGGCAATCTCGGCGGGGGCGGCAAAACCGGTCAGGGCACCGGTGCGAACCAGGCAGACACCCTGCCGCCAGTAGAGGGTCCAGCGCCCTTCTTCCCAGGGCAGTGCCAGGTAATCCGGCACCATGGCTTTCGGCACCACGCCGGCGCTGGTTGCCACGGTCAACCATTGGCTGATATCGGCCCGGCTGACGGCTGCCACCAGCAATTGCTGGGGGTCCAGGGATCCGAGGACAACAAAATGCATCTGCTCAACGGGCTGCAGCACCCGGTCCTCCATGATCCAGGGCAACAGTTCAGGCCATTTTCTTTCCGGTGCGGAAGGCCGGGGAATGAGGTGCAGGCTGATCCGTTCTGAAGGCACCCACAGGGCCATCGGCCGGCTCGGTCCGGAAATGTCGACCGGCAACTGGGCCAGACCGTGCAAGTGATCGGCATTCAGTGTCAAAGGGTTGCACCTTCCGTCGCGGTGGTTCCGGATAACAGCTCACCGGAGTCCACGTCTTCCCGGGGCGCACAGAGTGGCGCGGGTGTAAATCGGTTGTCAGCTTGCTGGCTGATTGCCGGCACAAAGGTCAGATCCCTCTTGATCACCGCCACTGCGCCTGTCTCCTGCCGTTGCAGCGTGCTTCGCATTTCAACATGTGCCTGTCCTATTCTGGCATCGATATTCAACTGGAAAAATCCGGTGGTGACCGACACCAGCTGAGTCGGAATAACGGTCTGGGCTTCGGCAATGCCGGATAAACCCAGACTATCAACCAGTGTCAGATAAAAGCTGTTCACGTCTTCAAAAGGTCTGTAGCCCACCACAGTATCGACAAATGCCGGACCCCAGGTAGAACCGAGAGCGGATAATACCGCCGGCGGTGCCGTATTGACATTGATAGCGGTCGCGGTGGGCAGTACTGTAACCAGATTTTCCAGAATTGCCACCGTGGCCATGTCATAGCCGGCCACATCTGCCAGCTCCGGCAACTCCACCAGCTTTTGGTTGCCTATAAGCCGGGGTGGCGACAGGAAATCGTAATCCCTCTGTTCGGCCCCGGCACTGTCCACCAGTTCGTTGTCCTCATCAATCCAGTCTACCAGCACTGCCGCACGGGAAACATCTCCCGGCAATTCCAGTTGTTGCAGCAGGGCCAGGTAGGTACCTATAAAGCCGGCGCCACCCCGGTCCATTTCATCAAGCCAGCTCTCGGGGCTGTAGCCGGAAAAATTATTGAGATTGAATCGCGACTGCAGATCGATAATGCAACCGCTGAGACTGCCACCATCCACCGGCAGCAGGGGCACTGCCTGGGCCCAGGTTTCCAGCAGGCTGTCATAGTCTGAGTCCCGCTGGTCATCCTCCAGCAACTGCCGGGCCCAGCTCTCGCTGCTGAGCGCCAGAAGCAGCGCCTGGTCACCGTGAGCCATGCGGATTGCCTGCGCCACATCCAGCTGGTGGCGGTAGAAAATACTGCCCAGGGTCAGGACGATCACCAGCACCAGGATCAGCATCGCCAGCAGCGCGACACCCGACTGCGGCAATGGCGAAGACTCCGGCATCAGCCCCTGAGCGGAAGGACGACGCCGGCTTCCCCGGCCGAAGCCCTGCATTCCGGGACGATCGCCGTCCGTACACATCCGGCTTTCAACCACCGGCTTCCACCCCCGGAAAGATTCGAAAGGTTTCGGTACCGTTCAGCAAACGAATCCGAACCCTGATCATTCGCGGCAGACTGGTGGCACTGACGGTTTCATTCAACGGCGGCCAGTTGGGCTCGAATTCGTTGCGACTGTTCAGTTGCAGGAATTCGACCTCCCCCACCTGATCCAGCAAGACCCGTGAAAATGACTGCTCTTCCCCCGGCAGTGTGGTCGCCGGCTCGGCGCGACGCACCAGTTGCTTTTTGGCGTTGACACCGTAGGTGATCCGTTGCAGCCCCGAGGGATTCTGCCAGAGCATGGGGCCGCCGCCCCGGCTGAAAGTGACGACCTCATTGTCAGTGCGGGTCATATAGGCCGGCTCGACCCCGCCTCTGGGATCGCGAATACTGCGGGGCCGCAGGTGGATCAGGTCCTGGCCGATAATCAGCCAGGTCCGCTGCAGGGCGGCATCCGATTCGGAGGCATCGAGACTGCGGTCATTGGCCCGCAATACCTGCTCAAGGCCCTGGTAAGCCATTACCGACAGAATCGCCAGCAACATCATGCTGACGACCACCTCGATCAGGGTAAATCCCCGCTGGCTGGACCCGTGCTTGCGAGTCATTGAGACGGCACCACCAGGTATAGGAACTGGGAGGCGGTGCTGACATCGTCCCTGGAGGGACCGGTGTTGATCTGGTAACGATAGAAGTCCTTGCCCATTGCCGCCTTGACATCCATGTTCCAGTACCAGATGCGCCCCCCCTGTTTCTCCTCGCCGGTCTCTTCATTGAGGCCGCGTCGTTCCACCGGCAGCCACTGCCGGGCCTTGAGATACTGGTCCATCAACTGGTTCCAGGACACCTGAGAGGCGAGAAATTTATCCCTCATCCTCAGCCGTTCATCGGCGTACTGACTGACCACAAAGATAGCGCTGCCCAGCACCCAGGCAATAATGGCCAGGGCTACGGCCACCTCGATCAGGGTAAAACCGCTGCTCCGCTTCAACGCCTCGGTACCTTTTCGATACTGATTCCGGGCTGGTCGTGACCCCAGGACAGGTGATAATCGGCATCGCTGTCCTCGGTAAAGATCTCGAGACGACCTTCCGGGATGAATTCACCTGAAGGCATCACCGCCACCAATGGCAGCAGGGGTTCGCGACCGTCCAGCGCGTCGGGTGGCTCCGGCGGCGGCTTATCCTCTACCAGCCATCGAAGCACGAGATCGTCCCCCGGAACAAAGGCTTCGGGGTCGTCGGTGTTGAGCCAGTGGTAGCGAAAAAACACCATGGCCTGCAGGCGACCATCGATGGCGCGAACACCGTATGCAGCCCCCTCCAGCATGGACCGGTCGGCCAGGTCATTGAGCCAGGACCGAATGTCGTCAGCCTGTCGGCTCAGGCGGCGGTTAAACACCTGCTCAATGGCGTAAATACTGATACCGGCAAGGGTGGCCACGATCAACACAACCACCATGACCTCGATCAGGGTAAATCCCCGTTGTTGGCGGCAATGGCACCGGGTCATCAGGGGACGCCAGCAACCTCTGACCGGGGCCGTACAGACTGATTTGGACACCGCGGGATTATTCGATATTCCAGTTGCCCCAGTCCCGGTTGGAACCCTCGCCGCCCTCGACGTTGTCGGCGCCCAGGGTAAAGACCTCGACATCCTTGCCGTGACTGCCGGGGTTGGCGTAGCGGTAGGGCTGACCCCAGGGATCCTTGGGCAATTCCTCGAGGTAGGGACCGTTCCAGCGATCCAGCCCGGCGGGTTGAGTCAACAGGGCTTCCAGGGACAGGGCCTGGGTCGGATAGGCGTAGTTGTCCAGACGGTAGAACTTGAGAGCGCTCTGAATGGTCCGGATATCCTGGGCCACCCGGGTCTTTTCCGCCTGCTCTACTTTCTTGAACAGGGTCGGTACGATCATTGCCCCCATCAGGGCGATAACAATGACCACCACCATGATTTCAATCAGGGTAAAGCCTCGCTGGCGGCGGGACTGCCGCCGAGGCCAAACCTCCGTTTTAACTGCTGGTTGATTCATAGACTGCATACCGGTTTGTAAAATCTAGATCATGTTGTTCATGTCCATGATGGGCAACATGACCGCCGCCACGATACCCAGAATGACCATGCCCATAAAGACTATCAACAGCGGATTCATCAGTTTCAGAAACACATCCACCGAGTTTTTCAGCCTGGCGCTGTAATAATCCGCCACCCTCAGCAACATTCGGTCCAGCTCACTGGACGCCTCGCCACTGCCCACCATGTGCACCAGAAAGCCGCTGCCCACCTGCTGTTCCTCCAGGGCGTGGTGCAGGCTGCTGCCCCGGCGCATGCTCTCGGTCACTGCCTCCATCTTGCGGCGCAGGTAGAGATTGGACACCACCGAGGAAGCTATGCGCAGAGCCGCCAGGGCCGGCACCCCGGTTTGAAGCAGAATACCCAGACTGCGGGACCAGTCGGCGATATTGGACATCTGCAACCAGCGGCCGATACCCGGCAACTTCAACAGCATTCGGTGCCAGCGCAGGCGCCGCTCCCGGTTCTGCAACAGCCAGAAGCCCAACACCGCCAGCCCCGCGACCACCAGCCCCAGCAGCAGGCCGTAATGCTGAAAAAACTCGCTCATGGCCACGACGATTCGCGTAATCAGTGGCAGTTCCCGGCCGGAATGGGCGAACACCACGGTGATTTTTGGCACCACCCAGGTCATCATGATCGCCACCACGATCACCGATGTCAGGATCAGGGCCGCCGGGTACATCAGGGCACGGCTGAACGTCTTGCGGTTTTCGGCGCTGACTTCCAGCTCATCCGCCAGCCGGTTCAGCACCTCGTGCAGGTGACCGCTTTCCTCGCCGACCCCGACGCCGGCGATGATACTGTCGGGAATGCGGTAGGGCGACCGACGCAGGGCCTCGGAGAAACTGCGTCCCTCGACAATCTCGGTGCGCCAGCTCTGCACCATTCGCCGCTGTTTTTCCGTCTCCGCCTGCTCGATGGTCATGCGCAGGGAATCTTCCAGGGGCAGACCGGAATTGATCAAGATCGCCTGTTGGCGCAAAAGCAGCGACAGATCGAAATTATTGACGCCATGACCGAAAAGACGGGCAAAACGCCGCTGGGGCTTTTCCCTGACCAGGGCGATGCTGGCGGGCAACAACCGGTTTTCCTTGAGCTGTCGCCGTGCGTGGCGCTCGGAATCGGCGGCGATTACGCCTGAGACCAGCTTGCCCCCGGGGTCGTAGGCTGAATAATCAAAAGCGGGCATAGGCTTTAGGGCCTGTTCACACCAATAGGATTGACGTTGTTGAGTCTAAAAATTCTCCAATCCAGGCGCGAGGAGAGTGGTTTGGTCATTCCAAATGAGCGACGAGCAACGCCGAGTGGTGGATTTTTAGCCTCAACCCCTTTTTTTGAAAAGAATGGGGCTGGGGCTATTTTTAGGCCCCACGTCGTTATCAGTCGCTCATGTAGTGTCACTACACCACGCTCCTTCTGCCTAGTTGGGCCTAATAATCGCTCCCAGCAACGATAAACCCATTAGTGTCAACAGGCCCTATAGACTGGTTACCCGCAACACTTCTTCAAGTGTGGTAAGCCCGGCCCGAACCTTGTCAAAACCGGCATCGCGGATACTGGGCACCTGTTTGCGGATTTCCTCCTCAAGTTCCACCTCTCCCGCCTGCTCGTGAATCAGCCGCTGCAGCGAGGTGCTCACCGCCACCAGCTCAAACAGACCCTGACGGCCGGCAAAACCGGTGTTGTTACAGTGCGCACAGCCCCGGAAGCCATAGAGGGTCTGACCGGCTGGCAGTTGCAGCAGGTCCCGGGTGAAATCGTCCGCCGCCACCGGCTCCTTGCAGTGATCGCAGAGGCGGCGCACCAGTCGCTGGGACAGGATGCCCCTGACCGTTGATGCCAGCAGAAAGCTGTCGACACCTAGATCCTGCAGGCGGGTAATGGCGCCGGCTGCAGTATTGGTATGAAGGGTCGACAGCACCAGGTGACCGGTGAGGCTGGCCTGGGTGGCAATCTCGGCGGTTTCTCCATCCCGGATCTCACCGATAAGGATAACGTCGGGATCCTGCCGCAGGATCGCCCGCAGGCCCCGGGCAAAGGTCATGCCAGCCCGCAGGTTGATCTGGGTCTGGCTGACCCCGGGGAGATCGTATTCCACCGGGTCTTCAACCGTCATGATATTCCGTTCACGTCGATCCATCTGCTGCAGGGCCGCGTAGAGGGTCGTCGTCTTGCCGGAGCCCGTGGGTCCGGTTACCAGGATGATGCCGTGGGGTCGGTGAATCAGTTCGTCCAGCTGCTGCCGAATCAGGGCGGGCATGCCCAGATCCTCTACCTGGAGTTTGCCGGCATCCTTGTCCAGCAGCCGCATCACCACCCGCTCGCCATAACTGGAGGGCATGGTGGAAATCCGCAGGTCGACATTGCGCCCGCCGAGCCGAACCGACATGCGACCGTCCTGGGGCAGACGCTTCTCGGCGATATCCAGCTTCGACATCACCTTGATCCGGGAAATCAACAGGGGGCAAATCTGGACCGAGGGCGTCAACACCGTGTGTAGTACACCATCGAGGCGAAACCGGACCCGGGCCTCATTTTCATAGGGCTCAATATGGATATCAGAAGCCTTTTCCTTGAGCGCCTCCGCCAGCACCGCATTGAGCAGACGCACGATGGGAGCGTCGTCATCGCTATCCAGCAGGTCGGCAGCATGCTCCAGTTCAGCCGCTGCGGATTCCAGGTCGACAAAATCCTTGATGTCCTCCATCACCGATTCGGAAGATGCACGGCTGTCGGCATAAAGACTGCGCAACATCTGATCGTATTGCTCCCTGTCCACCACAGTCAGGGGTAACGTCTCACCACCCAGGCCACGGTAGACCTCGGTGACCGCCCAGACCGGAGCTGAAGGGCCCATCACCAGATCCTGATCCAGAGGTCGAACCAGCACCTGGTTGACCCGGGCGAATTCGTAGGGAAGCAACTTGAGCGTTTGGTTATCCATTATCCGGGCACTGCATTGAATAAAAGACCTTAGTTATCAGTGGACGTCCGGGTTTGAAAGATTTCAGAACGGAGATCCGACAATGACCCGATTCAAAAGCACCGGCATTGTAACACCCTGAAGAGACGGATCACGCTCTCGACGCCGGCAATAAATTTGACGGTATCGGCAAGCGGGGCATATGACAGCCAAATCGCTATCCAACTATTAACCCGGCAACTGAATAGGCGGGAAGCCTGTTTAGTTGCGCGCGCTTAAAATACTGGCGGAACTGTGCGACTTTCTTTTATCTAAGAATCCCTTGTACTTAAGGGCTTGCATTGGCCTACGGCCAATTGCGGCACATCCATGTGCCGCATTAACCCTGCACAAATGCTTGCCGGGTCAATATTGCTAACAAGGCCCCAGAACAGTCCTGAGCCCTTGCTATTACCACTATTGCCGCTTTCATGTAAAATCGCGTCCTACCTGATAATCAAGCCGACCCCGAAAGGCTGGACGACAACATAAAACAAGCAGGGAACCCATGACTACGACCTCTTTCGACCCGACATCCACCCCCGCGTGGCAGCAACTCAAGCCCCTCGCCGCAGACGCCAACAGCGAAAATATCACCGACTATTTCAACCAGAATCCGAATCGCCACCAGGACTACGCCCTGCGCCAAGAGGGGCTCTACCTGGATTACTCCAAAAACCTGGTCTCGGACAAGGTTCGGCAATGCCTGACGGCACTGGCTGAACAGTCACCTCTGAAAGAAAAAATGGCGGCGATGTTCGCCGGTGAACGCATCAATACCACCGAGGACCGCTCGGTTCTGCACACGGTGTTGCGGGATCTGGATGGCGACGACCATGTGGTCGACGGCGCCAACCTGACCCAGGCGATTGCCGCCGAACTCGACAAGATGGATCGTTTTGCCGAGAGTGTCCGCTCCGGCAACTGGACCGGCGAAACCGGCAAGGCCATTACCGATATAGTCAATATCGGCATTGGCGGTTCCGACCTGGGGCCGAAAATGGTGTGCAAGGCCCTGGAACAGTACGCCCACGAACGTATCAATTTTCATTTTATTTCCAACGTCGACGGCGCCGAGATCAACAGCACTCTGAAGCGACTGAACCCCGAGACCTCGCTGTTTATCATTTCCAGCAAAACCTTCACCACCCAGGAAACCCTGATGAATGCCGAGGCGGCCCTGAACTGGTATCAAAGCCAGGCGGGAATGGCCAATGCCCAGAACTCTAAACACTTCATTGCCGTCACTGCCAATCCAGCCAATGCCAAAAAATACGGCATAGCCGACAACCAGATTTTTGAATTCTGGGACTGGGTCGGCGGTCGCTATTCGCTCTGGTCAGCCATCGGCCTGAGCATTGCCCTGTGTATTGGCATGGACCATTTCAAGCGCCTGCTGGCAGGAGCCAAGGCCATGGATGACCATTTTCGCACGGCGCCCTACGGACAGAACATGCCGGTGATCCTGGCCCTGCTGGGCATCTGGTACAGCAATTTCCTCGGCGCCGAGACGGTTGCGGTTATCCCCTACTGCGAACGAATGGGCCTGCTGCCCTCCTACCTGCAGCAGCTGGACATGGAGAGCAACGGCAAGTCGGTGAACGCCGAGGGCGAGCCCATCGACTACGATACCGGTCCCATCATCTGGGGCCAGACCGGGACAAACGGCCAGCATGCCTTTTTCCAGCTACTGCACCAGGGTACTCGGCTGGTGCCCCTGGACCTGATTGCCACTATTTCGGACCCCCTGAGCAACCCCGAACAGCACCGCGCCCTGCTGGGCAACCTGGTTGCCCAGTCGGCGGCCCTGATGGCAGGGGAGTCCGGTGAGGGTATTCCGTCCTACAAAAGCTACCCGGGCAATAGACCCACCAACGTCCTGCTGATGGATGAGTTGTCACCCTATAACCTGGGTTCCCTGATTGCTCTCTACGAGCACAAGGTGTTCACCCAGGGCATCATCTGGAATATCAACTCGTTTGATCAGTGGGGTGTGGAACTGGGCAAGAAACTGGCCAAGTCACTGCTCTCTGACAGTGCCAGCCAGCTTTCAGGCTTTGACTCCTCGACCCAGGCGCTGATGGCACTAATACAAAAATAATTATCTCCCCCGGGGAGAAAGATAACTGTGGCCATTAATGTCTCTGTCTCTGGCGACAGCCTGGTCGACGGCCAACCGAGCCGTTACGCCGGCGACTACCTGAAGGGCACATCCGCACAGGCGTTCGTCTCCCTGAACCAGGGCGGCGAACGCAGCTTTATGACTTATCAGGATTTCCTTTTACCGCAGAGACGCACCACCTCAAGCTTCGGGGGTATAAATAAAGACCAGATCCTGATCCATCCCCTCGGGGTCTGAGGATTGTTCAAATACCAGCAGGTTGTCGGTGCCAATAAGGCAATGCACCTCTCCGGGATGAAAGGTAAAGGACATACCGGGCTCCAGCAGCAATACTGACAGCACATCACCGCCGGCCCTGCCGGTCAGAAGCAGACCCGATCCATCCTCGATCCGGAGTTCCTCGGTTTTCTGCCGGTGAGTCTCAAGCGCCAGATAGCCTCCGCGCCTGACCACCAGATACTTTTCAACCCTGGGGTGCTCGTGAACCCGGATTACAACGCCGCCCCAACTGGTGGGGATAACGTGGTCGCCCCCGGCGTCCAGATCCCGGGCCAAATCGGAAAACCTGACTCCGGCCGGGCCTTCATCTGTTGACACAGCGTCGGCCCAGAGGACGCAGGCCTGCCGGCAGAATCGGTTAAAGCTTGCCTGGGAATCAATCAGGGTCATGGCGCTCAGACGCTGCCGAAAGGCGGCCAGCTCAGCCTCGTCTTCCCGGGAAGCGGGCAGCAAATTGTCGAATTCCAGGCTGAACCGGGAAACCAATCTGTCAGGCATAGGCGGAATTGTCATGGCTAAATCCTCTCTCATTGTTCTGAGCCTGTTTTTTCATCGGCGACCCTGTAGGAAAAATTGCGGATGGAAAAGACGCCACCGGGTACTGGTGGATATAAGCCCATTTGCTACCTGGAACCAGGCATTTTTCATCAGGCCCATCGGCATCCGACATTAATCGCCTCTCTGTGCTCCACATTGTCGGCCGAATCGGCCTTCTCAAAATTTTGCCGGTGACGTTTTGACAGGCTGCCGGATATCGCCAGGATCTGTAGCCGGAATACCACTACTTTCTTCAGCGCAGGCTCTGGAACGACAGTTGGCTGTCCTCACCAAACTCGACCAGAAAAGGCAATGAGGCGCTGCCAATGGACTGGGCCCTGGTACCGATGGTGCCCTCTCCCACCGTCACCGACGACAATCCCCTGAAATCCTGTAGTTCCAGTTTCTGCTTCAACTGCTCGACAATCTGATGCCGCACCGACACCGGTATGTGGCCGTCGACAATCACCGCCTCAAAATCAATCAGTGAAATGGCGCTGACAGCGGCGTAGGCAAGTGCAGTCGCCACTTTCTCCTGCCACAGATCGAGCACAGGTCCAGGATTGCCCCAGTAATCATAGGAATTGAGGATCGTTTGGGGGTCCTTGCCCGAGTCCTTGAGCATTTTCTCCAGCACGCGAATCGAGGCCTGCATGATCAATTGCTGACTTCCTACCTGACCGTCGGCCAGGAGAGCGGGGACCGGCAGGGAGCCGATGGCGCCGGCATTGCCTCGCCGCCCCGGGTAGAGATTGCCGTTGATAACGACACCGCCACCGACGAACGAGCCAATATATATGTAGAGGAAATCCTGATAGTTGCCCGGATTGCCAAACAGCAGTTCAGCGGCGCAGGCTGCCGTATCGTCGTTGCAAACATACACCGGCAAAGTAGACAACTGGGCCAGGCCTGCCTTGATATCAAAGTGGCGCCACTGATTCATCACCGCTTCCGGTGCTTCCAGTTCCACCGACCAGTTCCAGAGCTCATCCGGCATGGCAACACCGATACCCGCCAGGCGCCGGGGCGCGTCGGCAGTCTTGTCTGGTACCAGCACCGCCAGGCCCTTTTTCATAAACCGCGTCAGTTGGTCAACTGTGGGATAGGCACAGTTTTCATGGAGAGCCCCCAGGACGTTGCCCACCAGATCCAGCAGTGTCAGATCGAAACTGCGACGACCGACTTTCAAGCCATAGGCAAAAGCGCCACCCGGGTTGAGAGCAAACGGCACCGAGGGTTGCCCGACCCGCCCCCTCTGGGGCGACTGCCTAACGAGCAGACAATCCGCCTCGAGTTGATTGATAATCACCGTAATCGCCTGAGCAGACAGCCCTGTTTCCGCGGCGATCTCCGATTTTGGCAACGCACCCCGCTTCCTGACCAGCGACAGGATGACGCGCTCGTTATAATTCCGAAGACCACTCTGGTTGCGACCGGAAGCAATTCCAGCATCGGCAGCCATTGTCCTGGGCCTGCCGGCAGCTCTGGGAGATTTTTTGCGGCGGGTATTGCTGTCGGAGCCTGCCATTTCAGTTCCCGGATTAATAATTCAATATCAGTGACCTATTATATTCTTATTCCATGAATAAATGAAAAAAAATTTTTTCAGCTAGCCACATAACGTTAGATTTCGACAACTACAGGCTTTGCAAAGAAAAATATATTAATCATATTAGTTGATCTATTGACAGGGCCCACGGCAAGTGGTTTACTGACGCACCACTTGACCGCGCGGCCAAAGGCGAAATAGCCGAAAAAAAAGCCCCAAACCCGGCAAAGGCCGGGTTTTCGACGCAGCCCAAAAGATAACACCAACAGGAGAGCCAGAGATCATGAAAGACAAGACACCCATGGTTTACAGGGACATGATTATTCCCTTCGCCCTGATCGTGATCTGTTTTGCCGCCTGGGGCGTCGCCGCCAATATGACCGACCCACTGGTCAAGGTGTTCAGCAAGATTTTCACCATGAGCACGCTGCAGTCAGCGCTGGTTCAGTCCTGTTACTACGGCGCCTATTTTTGCCTGGCGCTGCCGGCGGCATTTATCAACAAGCGTTTTTCCTACAAGGTGGGCGTGCTCACCGGTCTGGGCTGTGCCGCTACCGGCGCCTTTCTGTTTTATCCCGCCAGCCAGTTCATGACTTATGGGTTTTTCCTGGCCGCACTTTTCATTCTGGCGGGCGGTCTGTCCATACTGGAAACCTCCGCCAACCCCTATGTCATGAGTATGGGCGACGATAACAACGCCACCCGACGGCTCAACTTTGCCCAGTCATTCAACCCCGTTGGCACCAATCTCGGCGTTTTTCTGGCGGCAACCCTGATCCTGCCCCGACTAAACACCGCCAGCGCATCCGACCGGGCTGCGATGACCGGCGATCAGTTGCAGGCGGTAATCTCTGACGAACTCAACGCCGTCATGACCCCCTATGTGGGCTATGCCTGCGTCCTGGTAGCAATCTGGCTGGCCATCGCTTTTACCCGGGCACCCCACAAAAATATTGAACAGGAGAGCGAACACGAACTGCATTTTGGCGCGGCACTCAAACGCCTGCTCGCCAATGGCCACTACCGCTACGGTGTCATTGCCCAGTTCTTTAACGTGGCGGCCCAGACCTGCGTCTGGACCTTTACTATTCAGTATGTAATGGAAGCCCTGGGTGTCGAAGAGGTCACAGGCGGCACCTATCTTCAATACAGCATGATCGTGTTTCTTGTGTCCCGATTTGTGATGACCTGGATCATGGGCTTTGTCCGGCCAACAGCCCTGTTGTCCATCCTGGCCATAACCGGCATCTGCCTGTGCCTGTTTATGATCATCAGCCCCGGAATAAGCGGTGTCTGGGCGCTGGTAGCCATCTCAGCCTGCATGTCACTGATGTTCCCCACCATCTACGGGGTCGCCCTGCACGGCCTGAAAGAGGACACCAAGTTTGGCGCGGCCGGGCTGGTCATGGCAATTCTTGGCGGCGCCCTGATGCCACTGGTGCAGGGAGCGCTGATCGATGCCTATGGCGCGGCCGTCTCCTATATCACCCCGGCATGCTGTTTTGCTGTCGTCGCCGCCTACGCCATTTTCGACCTGACCTCCAAGTCACGTTTTGCTGACAACCCCGATGCGGGCCACTGACCACTTACAGGAGGGATACTCACCAGGACTCTATACACAAGGGCTCTTAACACAAGGGCTCTTTACTTAGGGCCTGCCGGTATTCCTGGAGGATACCAGCAGGCTCTAATCCCTTCATTCATCACTGCCCCGATAGACCCGGAATTATTTAATCCACATAATATATTTAATATCCCACGGATTTGGCG
>QJWQ01000146.1 GCA_003235325.1 Gammaproteobacteria bacterium
GCATTTATAATGTAACTTTAATAAGATGCATTATAGGTGTATCTTTATATGTGTCAAGAAGAAAGATGGGAAAAAAAGAGATCAGACGAGAAGAGAGGTCAGAAAAGTGCAGTTGACTCGCTATACGGATTACGGCCTGAGGATTCTGATGTATTTGGCAGTGCTGCCGGATGGCAGGCAATCGAGCATTAACGAGGTATGCGAATCCTTTGGCTTATCGCGCAACCACGTCAACAAGATAGTGCATCAGTTGGGTAAGCTCGGCCTGATTCAGACCCGCAGGGGCAAAAGTGGCGGTATATCCCTGGGAAAGCCGCCGGAGCGGATAAATATCGGAAAAGTGGTCGTTGACCTGGAGGTCAGCCTCAACATAATTGACTGTCAGAAGCCGGCCTGCCGGCTGCTGCCAGTGTGCCGGCTGAAAGGCATGTTTGCAGAGGCCACAAGGGCGTTTGTCAGCAGTCTGGAACAGTACACGCTTGCCGACCTATTGGATGACGAGGATCAGATGATCCAGGTACTGGCTATTGAGCCTTGAAGCTCACTCATAAAACCACACTGCTTTGCCCGTCGACAATCGGCGTTGAGACGACGGGTATTGGTATGTCGGTGGTGGAAGCTGCGAACCGCTGCCGGTAAATATATCCAGCCCCACGGGGTCGATCCTGCAACTACGGCCTGCGCGATGACTGCACCGGGGCAGGCGCGTATTACACATGGATGAGGCCTGTCGATGGCAGTTCCGGGATCCTGGCGTAGTAGGTGGGTCGGGTCGGCGATAAATTGGCTGGTCGATTCGAGGGGTAATCAAATCGGAGACAGCGGGCATCTTCCCCCGCTTGCCACATTTCCGGCTGCAAACTGTTGGTCCTCTGGCAATCAAAGCCCTGGACCCATATCCGGCTCCGGTCTTGCAGACTGCTCAGTGGTTGCCGGCCATTGTTTGACGTAAACATCGTGCTTGCTGTAGGGGATTTCCACATTTTTTTCCCGGAACATTTTGTAGATCCGCATATGCAATTCGTGGGCAATGCGACCCCGATCCGGTGGCTGATTGATCCAGCACATCAAATTAAAATCCAGGCTTGATGCGCCGAATCCGCGCAACCGGACTCTGGGCTCCGGGTAATCACACACCTCCGGATGCTCACCACCCGCCTGCAACAGCAGTTCAGAGACCAGGTCAACGTCGGATCCATAGGCCACACCTACGACGATACGGATTCTGAGACTTTTCGGTCCCCCGCTTTCATTGACGATTTTGGCATTGGCGATGACTCCGTTGGGGATGGTGATTTCCACATCATCGCGGGTCAGGATACGGGTGCTGCGCAGGCCAATAGCGCAAACCTTGCCCCTCTCGCCGGTATCCAGATTGATGTAATCACCAATCTTGTAGGGCGCATCGGCAACGATAAAAAAGCCGGAAAATAAATTCGCCAGGGTATCCTTGGCGGCAAAACCCAGTGCCAGACCGACGATACCGGCAGAAGCCAGCCAGCCGAGTGGATTGATTCCCCATATCAACAGCAATATGTAGCTGCCAATCAGGATAACAACCAGTTTTCCGGTTAAATCGAAAAACGGCACGGTCTTGCTGTCCACCAGCTTGAAACCACGTTCCGCGCTCAGGGCTTCCAGCAATAACGTCGTGATCCGGATGGCAGCGATCATCCAGCTGATGACAATCATGGAAATCAGCAAATTGACCAGTATGTCACCCAACGGCAATTTGGCGACGGCGACCGCGAGAGACAGGCCAAAAAGGAACACGGTGTTGAAAACGGGCTTGCGCAAATAATTCAGCGCAGTGTCGTCAACCGGGGTTCGGGTCAACCCGGTTATCCGGCCGATGAGACGGGTCAGCAAGGAACGAAAACAGACACCCAGCACATAAAACAGCAACGCGATTAACAGCGAGCCGAGAATGGGATGTTGGGAGACCAGTTGCCATGCCGGAAGAATTGAATCCGGTAAGTAATCACTGCCCTCCAGAAGGCGTTCACTGAGTGCTGTTTGTGTCGCAGTGGTTTGGGCTGCGGTAACGGTTTCCTCGGCCATGATCTAGACTCTTACCGGTCGTGTGGTGGTCAGGGTTCTTCTTATATAACCGGGTATGTATATTACCGGGTACATATTAGAGTGATAGGGGTTAATTTGAGGCTATCTCGCCCGGCTTTTCCGGAGGGATCGCCCGGAGTCGTTCACAACATCGAAATCCCAAAGTATTTGTGGGAAACGTCGCGCGTCTCAGGATGCTACCAGACTTTAATCGATTTGCCATAGATGGCAGCACATGCGAATACTGGGCGCATCCTGGAGGATGTTTTCACTATCGTCGGGATGCTCACTGGATGGCAAGTCGAAAAACTCAGCCATGGGAGACGAAACATGGCCAAAGCAGGTTCAACAGCTTTGGAGCCCGAAACGGAAAGACCAATTCCTGAAAGCGGCTACCTGTACAAGTACCGATCGCTCAAGGAGGGGACTGACCGAGACAACACCCTGGCTATTTTGAGCGGTAACCAGATGTGGTGGGGACGCGGCTCCAGCTTCAACGATCCCTTCGATTGCAGCCACCATATCCGCTACGAGCACACCGACGCCGAGTGGGAAGCCCTCTTCGGTGACGCCTTCGGCAAGGGCCTGAGGGCGCTGGGAAACTGGGTCGAGGCGGGCACGGCCAGGCTGCTCGGCAAAGAACCGCCAGCGCCCGGCACCGAGCCCGTGCAAGTCAGCTTGTCGATGACCGCCGAGGACCGAGAGGGCAAGCCGGTGAGCCTGTCCGAAGTCCTGAATCGTTCCAGAGCCAGGGACCTGAAGAAAACCCTAGTCTCAATTGATGAGGCCATCGGAGTGCTCTGCCTTAGCCAGGAGCCGGACAATATTCTGCTATGGTCCCACTACGCCAACAGCCATGACGGCATCTGCCTCAGGTTCGATGTTGCCGGGCACCGGGCGGCGTTTACCCGCCTCCACCCGGTTACCTATCAGGACGATATCCTGAAACTTGAGGCGCCGATCCAGGATCTGCTGGGGCTTTTTAAAGGCAGACCGCGGTTGCTGATCGATATTGCAGCGATTATGCGCGGAGATCACACGGAGGAAGAGCACCCGGCACGCCAGATTGCGAGCTGGTTCTACACCAAGAGCACGGACTGGGCCTACGAGCGGGAGTGGCGCGCCATTACCTCTCCTCCGGGATTGGTGCGTTTCCCGGCCCGGGCCCTGACCGGGGTCATCGTCGGCTGTGTCAATACCGAGGCCAACCTGGCGCTGGTGCGGGAGGCGGTTCAGCGCAAGAAGCCGCGTCCCAAGCTCTACGTCGCTGTCAAAAAACGGGATGCCTTCGGCCTCGACATCGTGCCAGCAGACCAGCCACGGACGTCGAACATGGAACAATTGCTTACATGAAAAACCGGCCGACACTGCCTGTATTTACCAGGTATCAACAGGCACGAAGGTAATGGGGAGCCGGCTGGCGCGCGGACTTCAATCGTAGATTCCCGGTCCCCGGACAATTGCCTCAGTACCTGTTCACGCAGGTGCCAGGTATCGGCGTAGAACACATGGTTGATCCAGCCCTGTACACTGGCATCGAATTCGGCAAGGCTGATCCGTCCCTGGCGCCAGTATTCGAAGTGCTCACCCAGGCGGCGCCGGCTTACTCTTGGATTGTCAGTTTACAGATAGGCAGCTCACAGATAGTCAGGTAAGCGAAAGGGGTCGGATTCCGTCGCGGGTGCGTCTGCTGCCAGTGGGTCCAGATCCTGTTGTCCCTGAAAATTCCTTCAAAATGCTCGTCCGCACCTATATCCCGTACATTATTTTTTGTACCCGGCAGCGGTTTCCGGACTGCACTGGATTGCAGCTGCCCGGACTGTCTGTGGTGACACTCGAGAGAGCTTGAGAAAGAAGCCAGAAACCCGGCAACCCCGGTGTATTGACTATACTGAGTTTGCCGGAGCTGGTATCGATGCAGTACCGGCGGTATTAGCCGGCAACCTGAGAGAACCGGAAATGAATACATACGACTATCTGATTGTCGGCGGGGGCATGACCGCCGATGCGGCGGTAAAAGGCATTCGTGAGCTTGACAAGAAGGGAACGATTGCAATTGTGTCGAGCGAAGCGGACCCGCCCTATGCGCGCCCACCGCTTTCCAAGGGCTTGTGGAGCGGAAAAAAGACCGTTGAAAAGATCGGCTGCGGTACGGATGCCCGTGGGGTCACCCTGGTGCTGGATCGGACCGTAACAAAGCTCGACCGGGCCGACCGTCAGGTGGTCGACGACGCAGGTTGTTGCTGGCAACAGGCGGTTCCCCGCGGCGGATGCCGTTTGTGGATGATTCGGTGGTCTATTACCGGACGTTGGCCGACTACCGTAAATTGTTGGCCGGGATGGACAGCAAACAGCATTATGCCATCGTCGGCGGCGGCTTTATCGGCAGCGAAATGGCGGCGGCACTGGTCGGCCATGGCAAGACCGTGACGATGATCTATCCCGGGGACGCGCTGGGCGCCCGCGTCTTTCCCGGGCAGCTGGCCCGGCAGCTGTCGAGCTACTATCGGGAGCAGGGCATTACCTTGCTGGAAGGACGGAAGCTGACGAAGCTGGCGGCTGCAGGCAACGGCCTGAGCGTCCATCTGGATAACGGTGACATTCTGGAAGCGGATGGCGTGGTGGCGGGCATCGGCATCGAACCGGATACCGGACTGGCCGAAATGGCAGGGCTGAAAGTGGACAACGGCATTGTTGTCGACCCGCAGCTCCGCACCGGCGATGATGCCATCTATGCCGCCGGCGACGTGGCAAACTTCTACAGCCCCGCCCTGAACCGGCGCCAACGCGTGGAGCACGAAGACAATGCGCTGACCATGGGCCGCACGGCCGGGCGAAACATGGCCGGCGCGGAGGAGGTCTACGATCATCTACCGTTCTTCTATTCAGACCTGTTCGATGTCGGCTACGAAGCGGTCGGCGATCTGGATGGCTCGCTCGAAACTGTCGGGATTGGGGACGGGCTGCACGACCCCGGCCTCTGGGCCTGCCTGCGCGACGGGCAGG
>QJWQ01000104.1 GCA_003235325.1 Gammaproteobacteria bacterium
CACTGCTTTTGAGCCCGGGCCTAACTTACTGCATTTCAGTGACAAAAACCACGAATCAAAAACAGAAAATCCGGCGTTCAGTCAGCGGTCGGTGCCGGTGGCTTGACTACGGCAAGCGGTTCCGCCTCGAACCCCTGCAGGGCCGCCAGCACCCGGTCCGGGGGTACGCCCCACAGGCACTTCAGATGCCCGAGAGGACACTGACGCTGGAAACAGGGCCCGCAGTCCACCGGAATGTTGAGAATGGCCACCTGATCGCTGAGGGGCGGTGTGAATTTGGGCGAGGTGGAGCCATAGAGGACCGCCATCGGCCGGTTGAGGGCAGCGGCTATGTGCATCAGACCGGAATCGTTGCTGACCACGGCATCGGCACTGCCGAGCAGATCGATGGCTTCCGCCAGGGCTGTGCGACCGGCGAGATCATGGCAATGGCGACGCTGTTGGTCGGTCAATGCCCCGGCAATTTTTGCCGTCACTTCCCGATCGTTGGCAGAGCCCATTAACCACACCTGCCAGCCAGCGTCGATTCGGGCTGCCGCCACCTCGCCGTAATACTGTTCCGGCCACCGCTTGGCCGGGCCGAATTCGGCCCCGGGACAAAGGGCCAGAATTGGCCTGGCGTCCACCAGGTCCAGTTTTTGACGGACCGAGCGGGCGATTTCCGGGTCAAAAACCAGATTGGGCCGGTTGATGTCTTCCGGTGGCGGCGCGTCCGCGGGCAGCGCCAGAGCGACAAATCGCTGCACCATCAGCGGGTAGCGCTCCTTGTCCAGCAGGCGAATGTCATTGAGCAGGAAATAGCGCATCTCGCCCCGCCAGCCGGTGCGAAGGGGAATACCGGCCAGCCAGGGAATCAGGCCGGACTTCAGGGAATTGGGCAGAACGATGGCCTGATCGTAGCGCTTCTGCCGCAGCAACCGGGCGACCCGAAGACGGCTGGAAAGATCCAGGGCGCCGTGGCCGACGGGCATATCGATGGTGTCGGCGACCTCGGGCATGCGCTCCAGGATTGGCCGACTCCAGGCCAGCGCCAGGACATCGATGCTGCAGTCAGGGTGTTGTTTCTTGAGCGCACTGAACAGGGTCTGGGCCATGACCATGTCGCCAACCCAGGAAGGGCCGACGATCAGTATCCTGCGACCGACTTTCATTCGGCTGCGACTCAACCTACGGGTGTCAGCCAGTCTGGGTGGATGTCCTTGCGACCGTAGACCACATCAAAAAAGGCGGCCTGAAGCCGGGTGGTGATCGGCCCGCGCAGTCCCTCGCCGATTTTGCGATTGTCCAGTTCCCGGATCGGGGTGACTTCGGCGGCGGTGCCGGTAAAAAAGGCCTCGTCGGCAATGTAGACCTCGTCACGGGTGATACGCTTTTCCCGTACCTCGATACCGGCCTCGGCCGCCAGGGTGAAAATGGTGTTACGGGTGATTCCGTCGAGGCAGGAGGTCAGTTCCGGCGTATAAAGTATGCCGTCGCGGACGATAAAAACATTTTCGCCGCTGCCTTCAGCGACATAGCCTTCCGGGTCGAGCAGCAACGCTTCGTCATAGCCGCATTCGACGGCCTCTCGCAGGGCCAGCATGGAATTGATGTACTGACCGTTGGCCTTGGCCTTGCACATGGAAATGTTGACATGGTGGCGGGTGTAGGAAGAGGTGCGAATGCGGATACCTTTTTCCAGGCCATCGTCACCCAGGTAAGCCGGCCATTTCCAGGCTGCGACAATGACGTGGGTCTCCAGTTTGTCAGCCCGCAGGCCCATACCCTCCGAACCGAGAAAGGCCATGGGACGCAGATAGCCGTCGGCAAGATTATTGTCCCGCATCACCCGCTTGTGAGCCCGATTGATCGCCTCCTTGTCAAAGGGCATTTTCATGCCCATGATCTTGGCGGAATTGAACAAGCGGTCGGTATGTTCCCGAAGGCGAAATATACAGGTACCTCTGGACTCGGTGTTGTAGGCGCGGACTCCCTCGAAAACCCCCATGCCGTAATGCAGGGTATGGGTCAGCACGTGTACCCGGGCATCCCGCCAGGGAACCAATTCGCCATCAAACCAGATAAATCCGTCGCGGTCCGCAAAGGACATGCTACAACTCCTCTTTAATCCTGATTCTCATGCAGCAAGCGCTGCCAAATTGCCGATACCGCCTGGCGGCTGCTGGCGTAGTCCTCGGCGGCCACCACGGCAGCCTGCTCCTGCAACTGGAAGCGGTGGCCCGCGGCGCGGTAGAGCTTGTAGGCTTCCTGAAGCGTTTCGACCTCGTCACCGGTCAAGACGGCGCACTCACCCAGGCTGTTGAGAACGCGGATATTGTCAGTCCAGCGGGTTAATTCAGGAAAGTTGCTGGCCATGGCCAGAACCGCGAATTGAACCATAAATTCAATATCGACGATACCACCAGGGTCCTGTTTTAACTGGAATTGTCCGGATGCCTGAGCCTCGGCTCCGGAACCCAGGTGATCGCGCATTTTGCGGCGCATGGCCAGTACGTCCAGTCGCAGCGCCTCCGGATCTCGGGGTTGCTGCAGAATCCGGGCCCGGATTTGCTCAAACTCTCGGGCCAGGCCGGCATCGCCGGCGACCGGCCGGGCCCGCACCAGCGCCTGATGTTCCCAGGTCCATGCCTGTTGTGCCTGGTATTTTTCAAAGGCTGCCATGGAACTGACCAGGAGCCCTGAATTACCCGAGGGACGCAAGCGCATGTCCACCTCGTAAAGCGTGCCCGAGAAGGTTCTGGTAGCCAGGATATGGATAATCCGCTGGCCCAGACGCATGAAGAAGGTGCCATTGTCGATACTGTGCTCACCGTCCGTGGTCAGGTTCAGGTCGGCATCGTGCAGGAAGACCAGGTCCAGGTCGGAACTGTAGCCCAGTTCGATGCCGCCGAGTTTGCCGTAACCGACCACCAGAAACCCCGGCGGCCGGTCATCAAATCCCGGTTGACCGTGGCGTCGAACCATCTGCTCCCAGGCGAGGGCGAGAACATGTTCCAGGATGACCTCCGCGATCCAGGTCAGATTATCGCTGACCTTCATCAGCGGCAGGGTGCCGATGACCTCGCTGGCCGCCACCCGCAAGCCATGGGCCCGGCGAAAATAACGCAGGCTCTCCATTTGAGCATCCAGGTCCTCGGCGTCGGCGGGCAGCACTTCCTGGCGCAGATCAGCTCGAATCTGTTCCTTGTCAAGGACGCTGTAGAGACTGCGGGCGTCGAGCAACTCATCCATCAATGCCGGGAACGCCGCCAGCTGGCGGGCAATCCAGAGGCTTTCGGCATTGAGTCGAACCAGTTGTTCCAGGGCGCCTGGGTTTTCATTCAGCAGCACCAGGTAGGCGCTGCGCCTGGCAACTGCCTCGACAATGGCCAGGGTTCGCAACAGGGCCTGTTCACTGTTGTCGATTCGGCCGCAGGCCGCCAGCAACCGCGGCATGAAAGTATCGAGTCGCTTGCGTACATCGATGGCCATGGCCTGAACCGACTTGCCGGCACGAAACCGGTCAAGACTGACAGCAGCCTGTTCGACGCTGTCGAAACCCAGATTGCGCAGTTCCGTCTCCAGCCCTGCCAGGCGCTGGGCCTCGTCGTCACCCATTTCAATCCAGGCGGCGCTGGCAGAGGCGGGCAAACCGGCTTTTTCGGACTCGGATTTCGGGTCGTTGGCGATATCGGCAAAAACCGCGTGAACCTCACTGTTGTGCAATTGCAGGTCCCGGTCAAAATCGTGCCAGCTGGTATAGGCCATTGCCGTTGCCAACATTTCACGCTCCGGTTCGCCGGCGGGCAGGCGCTGGGTCTGCTGGTCCCGATGTCCCTGCAGTGCGTGCTCGGTATCCCGCAAAAAGACGTAGGCTTGCCAGAGGGATTGTGCACGGGCCTGCGGCAGCAGGCCTTCGCGGCCCAGCAGTTGCAGGATATTTTTCAGGGAAGGGTCCTGAAAGCGGGTGTCCTTGCCGCCGCGAATCAGCTGAAAGGCCTGGGCAATAAATTCCACTTCCCGAATACCACCCTGACCCCGTTTGATGTCCCGGGCGCCCCCCAGCCGCAACACCTCGCGGTTGATCATGGCCTTCATTTCCCGTAGCGAGTCAAAGGCACTGAAGTCGATATAGCGCCGGTAGGTGAAAGGTCGCAAAATCGCCATCAGCCGGCGAGAGGTCGCTCTATCACCGGCCACCACCCTGGCCTTGACCATGGCGTAGCGCTCCCAGTCACGGCCCTGAGCGGTGTAATACTCCTCGAGAGCGTCAAAACTCATGGCCAGGGCGCCACTCTGGCCGTAGGGCCGCAAGCGCATATCGACCCGAAAAACGAAGCCGTCGGCGGTCTGGTTGTCCAGGGCCTGGATCAGTTTCTGTCCCAGCCGGGTGAAAAATTCCTGGTTGCTCAGCTGGCGGCGACCACCCCGGGTCTCGCCGTTTTCCGGGTAGGCAAAAATCAGGTCGATGTCCGAAGAGACGTTGAGTTCCCAGGCGCCCAGCTTGCCCATGCCCAGCACCAGCATGGTCTGGGCTTCGCCGCTGTCGATGCCCACCGGCTGGCCCCAGTCCTCGCATGCCCGTGAATACAGAAAGTCCAGACTGCAATGGATGCAGGCCTCGGCGAGGGCTGCCACGTCGCCGGTGGTTTCCAGCAGCGTGCCCTTGCGGCAAAAATCCCGCCAGACGATACGCAACATTTCCCGGCGGCGAAACTGGCGCAATCGCCGGAGCAATTCTGTTTCGGTTTCAATGCCTTCCAGGAAGGCTGTCAGGCTGATTTGAATATGGTCGGGCAGGTAGGTTTTATCAAGATCGCCGGATTGCACCAGGTCCTCAAAGAGATCGTGATACCTGCAGCAATTTTCCCCGACAAAGGGGCTGCAGCCCCAGACCAGAGCCAGTTCCTCCAGGAATTCCCGGTAGCCCAGTTGGGTCTGCAGCCAGTGACGCTGTTGCTCCGATGCCCTGTCACAGTAATCCTGCACCGTGGTCCAGGTACGCTCCAGCACGGCTTTTGGCAGCGGCAGGCCGCTGACCGGGTGGTGGGGCGGATCGTCGGCCGCTATCCGGTCGAGCCAGTCAGCGGCCATGGTCTGGAGCGACTCTCAGGACTTCCTCGACCGAGGTGATACCGGCCCCGACTTTCTGGGCTCCGGACAGCCGCAGGGTACGCATGCCCTCCTTCAGCGCCTGTAGCCGCAACCCGGAGATATCACAGTTGTCAGTGATCTGGGATTTCAGTGATTCCGTGATCGGCATGATTTCGTACAGTCCCTGGCGGCCCAGGTAACCGGTGTTGCGGCATTCCAGACACCCGGCCGGCTGATAGGCCTCCGCCGGCTGGGTTGCCTTCCAGGGACTGACCAGTTGCTCCCAGCTGTCACTGGCCAGCGGCGTTTTCTCGCGGCAATGGGGGCATAGGGTGCGCACCAGCCGCTGCGCCATAACCCCGTTCAGGGTGACGCGGATCAGGTGCGCCGGCACGCCCAGGTCCAGCAATCGGGTGATGGCCGTAGGGGCATCGTTGGTATGCAGGGTGGAGAGCACCAGGTGCCCGGTCAGGGCCGCCTGGATGGCCATTTCTGCCGTTTCCAGGTCGCGGATTTCCCCCACCATGATGATGTCCGGGTCCTGGCGCATCAGGGTGCGGATGCCGGCGGCAAAATCCAGGTCGATCTGATGTTGCACCTGGGTCTGGTTGAAACTTTCCTCCACCATCTCGATGGGGTCCTCAATGGTACTGACATTGACTTCCTCGGTGGCCAGTTGCTTCAGGGTCGAGTAAAGCGTGGTGGTCTTGCCGGAGCCGGTGGGTCCCGTGACCAGGACAATGCCATGGGCTCGCCGGGTCATGTCCTGCCAGCGTTCGTAGTCGTTGCCGGTAAGGCCGAGATCGGCAAAGCTGCGCAGCAGCACTTCCGGGTCGAAAATCCGCATCACCAGTTTTTCGCCGAAAGCCGTGGGCAGTGTCGACAGCCGCAATTCCACCTCGGCACCGCCGGGTGTCTTGGTTTTGACCCGGCCATCCTGGGGTTTGCGTTTTTCGGCGACGTTCATGCGCCCGAGAATCTTGATGCGGCTGACCATCGCGGTCATCACCTGAGCCGGCAGTTCATAGACCTGGTGCAGAATGCCGTCGATGCGAAAGCGGATCTTGCCCTTGACCCGGCGGGGTTCGATATGAATATCACTGGCCCGCTGGTCAAATGCGTACTGCAACAGCCAGTCGACGATATTGACGATATGCTGGTCCTGGGCATCCGGATCCTTCAGGGACCCCAATTCCAGCAATTGTTCGAAATTGGTCACCGCCGAGCGGTTGTCACCGGTTTGCTTGCCGGCGCCGAACACCGAACGCGACAGGGTATAGAATTCGACACTGTACTTCCTGATGTCCAGCGGACTGACGAGGACCCTGGTGACCTTGCGCCTCGCAACTTTTTCCAGGCCTTCGATCCAGGCGCCGACAAAAGGCTGGGCGGTAGCGACAATAAGTTCGTCGGACCTGACCTCGAGACAAAGAATGCCGTGGCGCCGGGCGAATTCGAAGGACATGACCCCGGTGACTGAGGGGACATTGATCTTCAGGGGGTCAATATGGGCCAGTGGCATGCCGGACCTGTCTGCCAGCCACTGGCAGAGGTACTCGAGGTCGAGCTTGACGCCTTTTTTCTTCAGGCTTTCCGGCTGCTGACTGGCTATGTAAGCCAGGGGGTGCATCAGCGCCTGCTCTCGGGTGCGGTTCTGGCCACTGATCTCATTGGCGGACTCCTGGCTGATCTGTTGATCCTTGACCAGGTCCTGCAACAGACCGGGCAAATCGAGGAGTTGATCGCGGGCGGGGGTGTCAATCATCGGGGACGTCCTGGAAAGCATCGGCGGATTGTAGCGGTAATGGCTTAAAAACGGAAAACCCGGGACAGGAGCGAATTGGCAATTGTGACGCGGCCACGTAAACTGAAACGATGACACTTCTCGAGCGCATACAGGCCCTGGTGGCCTGCAATTCCATCAGCAGCGTGTTGCCCGGGGTCGACCAGGGCAATATTGCCGTCATCGACCTGCTGGCCGAGTGGCTGGCCGACCTGGGCTTTGCCATTGAAATCATGCCACTGACCCCGGCCGGGGCTACCGGCCCGCGCAAGGCCAACCTGATAGCGACCCTGGGCTCCGGCCCCGGCGGTCTGGTCTTGTCCGGTCATACCGACACCGTGCCCTGCGATGACCGGCTATGGCAACAGGATCCGTTTCTGTTGACCGAACGGCAGGGCCGCCTTTACGGACTGGGCACGTCCGACATGAAAAGTTTTTTTGCCCTGGCCATTGAGGCCGCCCGGGATTTTGTCGACCGGCCTCTGGCGCAACCGCTGATCATCCTGGCCACTGCCGATGAGGAGTCCACCATGGCAGGCGTCAAGGCCCTGGTGCAGGCCGGCCGGCCGACCGGCCGTTACGCTCTGATCGGCGAACCCACCGGCATGAAACCGATTCGAATGCACAAGGGCATCCTGATTGAAAAACTGGTGATCGAGGGCCAGTCAGGTCATTCCAGCAACCCGGCTCTGGGCCGCAATGCCATGGTCAGCATGCACCGGGTACTGGGGGAGTTGCTGACCTTTCAGACCGAGTTGAAGGAGCGTTATCGAGACCCCCTGTTTGCGGTCGATTATCCGACCCTGAACCTGGGCTCTATTCACGGCGGCGATAATTTCAACCGCATCTGCGGCCACTGTGAACTGAGCTTTGAAATTCGACCGTTGCCGGGCATGACTGCCGAGGAACTGCAACAGCAACTGGATCGACGCCTGCTGCATCTGGGACAACCGGAAGGAACCCGCATCAGCATCCAGCATCACTCCGTGCCCGCCTTTGCCAGTGACAGCCATTCCGACCTGGTGGCAACCTGTGAAAGGCTCACAGGCCATGCCCCGGAGTCCGTGGCCTTCACTACCGAGGCCGGCTACCTGAAGCGACTGGGCATGGACGTGCTGGTACTGGGTCCGGGCGACATCGACCAGGCACACCAGCCGGATGAATTCCTGGCCCTGGATCGAATTACACCCTCCGTCGACTTCCTGCGCCGCCTGATCGGCCATTACTGCCTGGCCAAACCCTGACCATCAGATCAACCCTGGCAGCAAATGCGGCACAGGTTCATCGCCGCCAATGATTATCGGGATCGATTTCCTCTATAATCCAGCGGATCAGCCACACCCGGGCGTCGATGTGACCGATTACGTCAAGTTTTTTCGCGAAACCTCCCCTTATATCAATATGCACCGGGGCAAGACCTTTGTCATTGCCCTCAGTGGCGACGGCATCGCCGATGCCAATTTCCCCCATATTGTCCAGGATATTGCCCTGCTCAACAGCCTGGGTATCCGTATTGTCCTGGTACACGGCGCCAGGCCCCAGATCGAGCAGCGCCTGGCCCAGGCCAATATCCCTGCGCGTTTCAATCAGCATACCCGGATCACCGATGAAAGAACCATGGACTGCGTTCGGGATGCCTTTGGTCATACCCGCATCGTTATCGAGGCTTTGCTGTCAACGGGACTGGCCAATTCGCCGATGCACGGCGCCAGGATTCGCGTGGTCAGCGGCAATTTTATTACCGCCAAACCGGTTGGGGTACGCAATGGTATCGATTACGATCATACCGGCGAGGTTCGCAAAATTGATCGCGCCGGCATTCAGAGGCAACTGGATGATGGCGCCATTGTCCTGCTGTCGTCCATCGGCTACTCGACCACCGGCGAATCGTTCAATCTCACCTACGAGGACGCGGCCACCCACGCCGCCGTCGCCCTGAAAGCGGAAAAATTGCTGGTCTTTATCGAGACCCCCGGCATTACCGATCAGGAAAACCAGTTGATTCGCAGTATCGACCTGGCGGACATCCGTCCGCATCTGGAGCGAACCGCCGAATTGCCATCGCGTCAAAGGGCCCTTTTGGCCTGTTTGCACGCCTGCCAGAATGGCGTACCCCGGTGTCACCTGATCAGCTATCAACTGGACGGCGCCCTGCTGGGGGAACTCTTTACCCGGGAAGGCTCCGGCACCCTGATCCTGCACGACGGTTCCGAAATCATTCGCGGTGCCAGCATCGATGACATACCCGGTTTACTGGATCTGATCGCTCCCCTGGAAGAAGGCGGGACCCTGGTCAAACGCTCCCGGGAACTGCTGGAAACGGAAATCAGCCGCTTTACGGTGGCAATCCATCCGGAGGGAATGATCGTCGCCTGCGCTGCCCTGTACCCGTTTCCGGACCAGGGAGCCGGAGAACTGGCTTGCCTGGCGACCCGCCCCGACTTCTGTAACCGGGGACTGGCTTCGAGATTACTGGACGTTGTTGAAAAGCAGGCCAGAGAACTGCATCTGCATCAATTATTCGTGCTCACCACGAGAACCGCTCACTGGTTTCTGGAAAAGGGTTTTGCCGCCGCGACCCTGGCGGATATTCCCGAGGAAAAACAGAAACTTTACAACTATCAGCGAAATTCCAAGATTTTTGTCAAACAGGTCTGAGTCCCGGAGCGGCCGCCGGCTGACGCCCGCAGAAAAATTTGCGAGCGACTCAGGCCCCAGAGTGGGGTGCCAGTCCGGCGCAGCATTGTTCCATCAGCGACATCTCCGGCACCACCGCCGGGATGCCGTCAACAATGGCCTGCATCAACACCCCGGTTTCCCGAATTTCCGCCCCGGACAGATCCAGCAGATCCTCTTTTGCCACGTGCACCGGCCGGGGATAACTTTCCAGTCGCAGGGCGATAAAACCCAGATGTGCCGCCGGGCCGATGGCGTTGATCACGGCGACGGGGCCGCTGGTTAGCGGTAAATCCGGGGCTTCGCCACCCGTGGCGCTTTCCCAGGAAAGCAGGGGTATTTGCTGCTCACGCCAGGTTATCCAGCCATAAAACCAGGGTGCGTTGGGGTCCCGCCGGGATTCAGAGACTCGACAGGCCACCACCTCGGCAACAGCGGTCATGGGCATCAACAAGCCTTTGGTCGCTGTCGGCAACAACAGGCTGTTGACCCTTTCAACAGCCTTGTCTTCGATACTGTTAACTGTCAGTTTCATTAAAAACGGCCTCGGAATTACAGCAGGGTTTTCGGTCTACGGATCGGCACAAGACCCCGATTTCAGCGCCACATGATCACCCCGCAGCCGCTGTATTGAGTAAATCACTGACGGCCGCCAGCAGGGTTTCTTCCCGGTAGGGTTTGCCGAGGTAGGTGTTGACGCCCATGGTCAGCGCCTTCTGCCGGTGCTTCTCACCGGTACGGGAGGTGATCATGATAATTGGCATGGACTTCAACCGGCTGTCACCACGCACCAGCCTAGCCACCTCGAAACCGTCCATTCTCGGCATTTCTATATCAAGCAACATCAGGTCAGGACTGTGGTCCTGAAGCACTCGCATGGCATCAAATCCATCCCTGGCGGTAATCACCCGGTAACCCTGGCGTTCGAGAATGCGTCCCGTAACCTTTCTCACTGTTACCGAATCATCCACCACCATCACAGTGGAAATCCTTACCGCTGGCGATTTCCGACTTGCCGCTAACAGCCCGGCGTTCGCCAGGGACGGGGACTTTTGCTGGTCTCTGAGCAAGGCGGGAAGATCGAGAATGGCAACGACTCGGCCATCGCCGGTAATGGTGGCCCCGGACAGACCCGGCACAGCTCTGAATTGAGCGCCCAGGGTCTTGACCACAATTTCCCGGGTACCGAGAAGGTCGTCGACCTGTACCGCGTAGCGGTGCTGATCGGCGTGCACCAGAATCAGAAAGACCAGCCCTGGCGCCGGGTCTGTATCGGGGCTGACATGGTCATTGAGCAGGTTGCCCAGATAACGCACCTCGTA
The DNA here is from genome assembly GCA_003235325.1 of Gammaproteobacteria bacterium. Taxonomy (GTDB): domain Bacteria; phylum Pseudomonadota; class Gammaproteobacteria; order Pseudomonadales; family Porticoccaceae; genus SZUA-272. The sequence goes on from QJWQ01000104.1 coordinate 10,855, forward strand.
GAATTTGCCACCGTGCTCCAGTCTGGTATTGGGATACTGATAGTAATGAACCAGTTCATCGCGACTCATGCGCATCACGCCATCGATGCTGTTCAGTGCCAGGGCATAGGATTCTCCGCCCACTTCGATCATGACCACCCGGTTTACCGAAACAGTAAATGGCAGGCGAACGATGAACCGGGTGCCGGCACCCGGATGGGTAACGATCTGGATCGAGCCGCCCAGTTGTCTGACTTCGCTGTTGACCACATCCATGCCAACACCGCGACCTGACACCTGGGTTACCGTGGACGCCGTGGAAAACCCCGGCTCGAATATAAAATGGCTGATTTCCCGTTCGCTAAGCACCGCCTCCGGATGCATCAAACCCCGCTCAACCGCCCGCCGGCGAATGGCATCGACATCGAGTCCCCGGCCGTCATCGGACAACTGGATAACCACGTCTCCCCCTTCCCGGCAGAAACTCAACTCGATAGTGCCCTGGGGATCTTTTTCCTGTTCCTTTCTCTGCTCCGGAGTTTCGATGCCATGGTCGATGGCATTTCTGATCATGTGCTCCAGCGGCGGCACCATTTTCTCCAGCACTGACCGGTCCATCTCACCCTCGACGTTTTCCAGTTTCAGGGCCACTCGCTTGTTTACTTCGCTGCCCACCTGCCGAACGATTCGCCGCAACCTCGGAATCATTCTGGAAAAAGGCACCATTCGCGTGCGCATCAGGCTTTCCTGCAAATCGGTGTTGATTCGCGATTGTTGCAACAGCAGTGATTCGGCATCCCTGGACTTATCCATCATGGTTTCCTTGATGTCCTGCAGGTCAGAAGCCGATTCCAGCAGCGCCAGGGATAATTGCTGTAACTGGGAATAACGATCCAGTTCCAGGGGATCAAAATCTTCGGCAATTTCCGAAGATTCAATCTGTTCCCGGTGAAAGATGACCTGGGCATCGGTTTCGACACCCAGACGGCGAACCTGATCCTGCATGCGCCGAATGGTGGCTTCCATCTCTTCCAGGGAAAATGCAAAGGCATTCAGCTGCTGTTCAATCTGTCCCCGGGAAATGCTGGTTTCCCCTGCCAGGCTGACCAGATTATCCAGTACCGGCGCCGCTATCTTGACCATCTCCTGGGGCGTGGAAGGCCGGTCGATCGCAGGCACTTCAGGCGATCCGGGCCGAACACCGGCAGTCGGTCCGAAAATGCCCGATGCCGATAAACCTGAGCCAAGACCGGCAAATGGAATGACGCGGGCCAAAGACAGATGGCCATTCGGCGGCTCCTGAACGTCCGGCGATTTCCCGGTCTCGACGTCGGCTTCAACCGGCATCTCGACTTCCGGCCCCGCTGTAAACTCTGCCGTGTTTTCCGATTCCTCACCGGCATGCTGATCTGTGGTCGGTGTCCCGGGCTTTTCCGAGTCGTGCTCATGCTCCTGTTGCGCTTCAGGATTGTGAATTTCCTGTCGCAAAAGCGCGACGGCATTGAGCAGGGCATCAAAGCGGCGAAACAGATCGGCGAGAAACCCGGGTTTCGCATTGTCACCATAATGGGCGCTGCTGATAACTTCAGTCTCAAATTCGTGACTGGCATCGCCGAAGGCTTCCAGTCCAGCCATTCGGGCCCCTCCCTTGAAGGTGTGCAGTGCCCTCTTTAGCAAGGCCACGGCGGACTGATCCGAGCGATCCTGCTGCCAGTTATTGAGCGACTGTTCCATTTGCTCCAGTAACTCCTCGGCTTCCTCCAGGAAAATCCCGGCAATCTCCCGATCGAAGTCATCCGGCAAGGGAACGGCTGAAGGGCCAACTTCAGACAGGGGCTCCACTTCAACGTCTGCTGCTTGCCCGGTGATTGATTCATCGGCAGTCACCTTCCCTGAATTTATCGCTATCGAGGCCTGCTGCGGTAAGGGCAGCTCCTCCTCATCATCGCCGGAATCGGTGTCGGCAGTGTCGACAATGGCTGTTCCCTGCTCCCCGGTCATCGCCATGGCTGGTTCCCCGGCTGAGCCCGGCGCAGGGGATGCCTCAACCCGGATATCGGCTGGCAGTGAGCCTTCTGACGGGGTTGTTTCGATTGACGCATCCTCTGATTGCACCCCGTTGCCTACCCGGTCCCCGGCCGTGGTCATCGTCACCTGTTCGGGCAACTCGATCGCAGGACCCGGGGTACCAGATACCGAATTCGCCGGCTCAGTGTCCGGTTCCGGGCTGTCCGATGCCGGGCTGGTGGTCGGTGGCTCGCATTCCGTCGTTGACTGGTCGGCCATGATCAGGTCCAGGGCCCGCACCGGTTCACTATTGCTGCTCGGGTATCTGGCAATAACCCGGATGCTCTTTAGCAGAACGGTATCCACCGGTATCAATTCCTGCTCCGATGCCAGCGCATCACCCATAATCAGTAAAGCCTCATGGCCGGCACGCAGGCATCCGGCCAGTTCCGGTTCATAACTGATCCCAAGCTCGACGATATTTTCATAGGCCGCGGCGAGTTGCTCAGCGAGGGCCGACAGGGGCGGCAGGCTATTGCTTCTTGCGGAGTCGACCAGTACCCGCAGTGCTTGAACCAAATCCTTTGTTATGATCCTAAAGTCGTCCCCGGCCTCGTCACTTTTCAAGCCATGACGCCATTGTTCGAGGACAGGTTCGGCATCGAGCACGTCAACCAGGCTGTCGCTCATCAGAAGGTCCAGTGAATCCTTCCGACCGGGTACGTGTCCTGTCAATTCGGAATTATCCGTGGTCTTGTGGGGCTCTCGGTCGGAGCACAGCCTGGCCAGGCGTTCAAGGAACGGGACCGCCGAAATAGTCTCTTCAGCAGCACCTCGACGATATCGTTCCAGGGCCTCCCGGATAAATCCGGGGGCCAATGACAGGATTTCAACAATTTCGGCATCAACACGGCTTCTGCTGTTGAACATATCTCTGAGCAGTTGTTCCAGAGGCGTTACCATCGCTGCAACCGGCGACACGGCAAGCATATGGGCACTGCCCTTGAGAGTATGCAGCGCCCTGAGCACCTCGGGTGTCGGCGCAATGCCCGGTGGGCAGCTGGCCTTGGCGTGGTTGATGAATCTGTCCAGTTCCTCCAGGTGATCGAGCGCCTCGGTGACAAATACTTCACACAGGCTCTCATCTTCGTGCCCTGTTACGGTGTCCAAATCTCCGGTGCACGCCGGGCCAGGCAAATCACTGTCCGGGGAGTTGTTCCCGGTCTCCGGCAGTTGCTCAGGGGCATGGGACTGTGGTTCGGACTGATCCGGGCTCTGATTTTCAGCGCGGATTTCGGGGCGCTCATCAGGCCGGGCCTGCGGTTGCTCTATGATCCCGACCTCGGCCCGGGTCTCGTGCCCGACGGAGGGTAGTGCCTCCGAGCGCACTTCCGGTGTTGCCAGTTTCAGGCATTCGTCCGGGCCACAGGGATCCTCTCCGGATGTCACTGCACGTGCGTCCGTTGCCGGGATACCGGCCTTCGGGCCCGGCTCGTCAGATTGCGGGGTCTCCAGGGTTTCAAGACTATTGGCAGGCTGGTGGCCGCTCGCTGCCGACGACGGCATATCGATGTTGCCGCCCTTGCTGAGCACATCTGCTGCCTGCTCCAGTTGCAGCGCCTGCTGTCCCTGCTCAACAGGTTTTCCCTGAGCGAATGCCGCCACCATTGCCGGCAAAATGTTCAAGCTGGCGCCAATCAGATCGGCAATAGCGGGTGAAGCTGCCACCTGGTTGTTCAGCACCCGGTTTAACAGATTTTCGATCTTCCAGGACAGCTCGCCAATTTCCTGTGCCCGGACCATTCGGCCACTGCCCTTGAGGGTATGGAAGGCCCGTCGAAGTTCCGAAAGGGCATCGCGGTTATCCCTATTTTCCCGCCACAGGGGAAAATTTTCTCGCAGGGCTGCCAGCACTTCGCCGGCTTCCTCGACAAAAATATCCCGGATTTCCGGATCGACCCCATCTTCCGCATCCTCAACGAGCTGATCTGAACTCACCACTGAATCGTCAGGCCGATTCGGGCCTGTATCCATCGATAGCAGGTCGGTTTCGGCTTTCGAAAGCGGGCTGCCCCCGCTTACCGCTATTACCGGGCCCGGGTCAACGACATCGCCAGAGGACAGTATCCCGTCTTCGCCGAAGTCCTCGTGGAGCTCGGTCTCTGCCTCCATCTGCTCGTCCCATACGGCGGGCGTTACCGCTTCGATTTCATCAACTGCCCCCCTGATATCGACCCCCTCAACAACCGTCACCTCCTTGCTTTCGGCGACCGGATAACCGAGTTCGGCGACACTGCTCTCGCCCAGGGCGAGGACATCCCGATCCTGACTGACGGTGCCGGCCAACAGATCCTCGATAAAAAACTCGACACTGGTAATGGCATCGGCTAGAGCGTCCAGAGCATCCCAATTCGGGCCTTCCGGATTGAACAGCATTTCAGTCTGGATAAAGCTTCCACAGGAACGGACGATTTCCGCCGAACGGGTCATACCCGCCAGGGTCATTGCTCCGATCATGTCATCGACGAGTCCGGGTATTTTACTGAGGCGGGATGGATCTTTCTGTGAGGCGATATAGCCGACAATGCCTTCTTTCAGCTTTTCTATTCCGTTGCTTATTTCCCGCAGCAGGGATTGGTGTGCCCTGTCGAGCTCAAGGCGATGCAGCTGAGGAGCACCGTTCGGGCTGACTCCCCGCCGGGCGTCTGTTGCCCAGCTTTCGATGGCAGATTCAATGTCGATAATCCTGGTGGCAAGCAGTTGCAAGTCCTGAAAGTCGCCATCGCCTCGGTCGATATACCGGTTCAGGTGCAACAGGATGTCGGCAGTCATTTCCCGAACCTGCCCCTGGCCCACCATGGCGAGCGTGTCCGATATCCGCTTCAGCACCGGCACGGCAACTTGCAGCCGGTCCCGACAGCCGGGATCGCCCTGTGCGTAAGCCTCGACAGCGTCCTTGACTTCTTTCAGATCGTTGGCGATTTCTTCGGAAATGGCCTTGACTGTAACCCGGTCGTAGAGGGGAACAAGTCCCTGGTTCGATGTCGCTACGGAACCTTTTGGCAGAGCATTTTCAAGTCGAAAATCAACGCTGATTTTTCGAATCCTGGGAGTACTGGCACAGGAATGTGCGATATAAAACAACAGGTTTTTGACGAAACCTTCGGGAAACGGTTCAGCAAAGGCGTCTCGGCCATGGTTGATCAACAGGCGAAATTCCCTGTCGATATCCCTCAGCAGTACCCTTACCGCAATCGTCAGCGGTATGCTGTGGTGGAAAATACCTTCCGTCACGGCGCCGGCAATTCGCCATAAATGCTCTCGAGTCGTGCCACGACACAGCTCTCGTGCGCGGGTAAAAATCTTTTCCAGTTGTCTGGCGCTCTTTTCGACATCCTTGCCCTTGAGTAATCCCAGCAGAGACAGCTGGTACATCTGCCGCAGCTTGCGAACGAGGACAAGCAGGGCCTCGTCGCTGGCAAGAGTAAAGTTGCCCCCGCTGGCCACAAAATCCATAGAGGGTGAAAACAGTGAATTTTCCGACGCCAGCTGCTCATCTCGTACCGCGCGGATATCATTGAGCAGCATCAACAGGGTTTCGGGCCGGTCAGTTTGGGTCTCAATCAACCGGTACAGGTACTCGGGCAATTTGTGAATGGCCTGCACCAACACCTCCGCGGCTTCAGACACATTGCTGACCCGATCTTCCAGCATGGCTTCCACCAGCTGTTCCATTTCTTCCGTCAACAACACACCGCTGTAACACTCGGCCAGTTTCAGAGAGCCGCAGACCTGATGGATATAGCCCAGGCAATACCGCAGTTGCGGTCCGTCACAACCTTCTTCCAGATACAGGCTCAGGGCGTCGTAGGACTGGGCGAGATTGGTCTCGACTTCATTGATCAACCATTCCAGTCCACGCAACTTGTGATGATTTTCCATGGGATAGATACCCGGTTATTCCGTTCGTATATAGGCCAGAACATCCGGTTCCGGATCACGCCGGGCTCCGGAGGGCGTCCAGTCAGACATTTCACCCGGGGCCAGCAACAGGCAGCCACCGATTTTGAGATGGGACATCAGTCGGCTGATAATCTGTCGGCGGCGCCAGCGTTTGAAATAAACAAGGACGTTCTGACAAAAGATGACATCGACACGGTCAGCAAAACGGGACTGCTCGCTGGCAAGCAAGTTGTCGGCAAGAAAGCAGACTCGTCGTCGCATTCGACTGGAGATCTGGAACCGGTGTTTGTCCAGGGGCTCCAGATGGTCTGACAGCAGCCCGGGAGTGGAATCGGGCAGGACATTCCGGAAGTAGATACCCTCTCGGGCAAATTCCAGAGCGCCGCGACAGATGTCGGTACCGATAACGCCAAATGAAGGTCGCAAACCCGCCCTGGACAGGACCCTGTCTGCGGTTATCGCCAGTGAGTAGGCCTCCTCGCCGGTTGAACAACCGGCACTCCAAAGGCTCATCGCCGTGGGCATGCCTGAATCAGCCGCTCTCAACAGCCGTTTGTGCAGGTATTCGAACGAGGGGCCATGGCGAAAAAAACGGGTTTCCTTGATCAGCAGTCGATCCAGCAACAGGCCCCATTCACGAACACCATCGACAGTTTCCAGCACGTCACGAAAATAGCTGTCGGGATCCTCGACCTCCAGTTCCCTGATCCTCCGACTGATCTGGCCGCGAACAAAATCCTGTCGGTCCCGGGCAATCTCGACACCGGTACGGGTTTCCAGCATGTCACTCCAGAGTCGGTACTGCCTGTCGCTGAGCGATTGTTCCATGGCAACCGGCAAGACTGTGACCCTGTTGATCATGGCCGTGAAGGCTGCCGAGGTATCAGGAGGATTGCTTGCGGGCAGACGGCTTCAGATCCAGATCAAATTCGTCCAGATCAATTTGGGCAAGTTCCGTTTCGAGATCCAGGGCAAAGTTATCCCTTTCCGGTTGCAGTTCGTCGCCCAGGGATGACAGATCATCCAGGTCAAATTCATCGAGGTCCACGTCAATCGGGGATAGCTCGTGCCGGGTGTCTTCCTTGGCAGCTACTGTGGCCCCGGAATCGACTCTTCTGGAGCCAACTGCCGTTTTTTTGTCGGCGGCTGATTCTGGCGCCGCGGCGGCGGCACCGATGCCGGCCGTTTCATCATCAATTCTCAAAGCCTGCTTTTTGCCTTCCCTGATCTTGACCGGCAGCTTGAATCCCGATACCGATTGCCGTAATTCAACGGCCATTTCCGCCAGCTCACCGATGGAACTGGCGGTATTGTTGGTGCCGGAAAGTGTCTGGGATGTAATGTCCTGAATCACGTTCATGGTGTTGGATATCTGGCCGGCAGTGGTTGCCTGGTGGCGGGCGGCAGTGGAGATATCCTGAATTAATTCGGCCAGGTTTGCGGAAACATCCTGAATCTCTCCCAGCGCCTTGCCCGCGTCGTGAGCCAGTTCGGCGCCCTTGACCACTTCGGAAGTGGTCTGCTCCATGGAACTGACGGCTTCGTTGGTGTCAGTCTGAATAGTCTTCACCAGACTGGCGATCTGTTTGGTGGCATTGGCGGAGCGCTCAGCCAGCCGCTGAACCTCGTCGGCAACCACAGCGAAACCACGTCCTGCATCGCCGGCCATGGAAGCCTGGATCGCGGCATTAAGGGCCAGGATATTGGTCTGGTCGGCAATGTCGCTGATCAATGAAACGATGTCGCCAATTTCCTGGGAGCTTTCGCCGAGTCGTTTTATGCGCTTGGACGTGTCCTGAATCTGCTCGCGAATGGTATCCATACCGCGGACTGTATTCTGTACCACGTTGGCGCCCTTGCCGGCGATAGCCACCGACCGGTCTGCAACCGTGGCCGATTCGGCGGCGTTGGCCGACACCTGGTCAATGGTGATTGCCATTTCATTGGTTGCCGCCGAGGCGCCGGCAATTTCCTGGGCCTGATGCTCGGAGGCCTCAGCCAGCTGCAGCGCAGTGGACCGTGTCTCATTGGCCGCTGCCGATACGTTTTCGGCCGTGTCCTGAATCCTGGCCACCAACTCCCGTAGTTGCAGGATGGCAAAATTGATGGCATCGGCAATGGCGCCGGTAAAATCCTCGGTGACGGTGGCTTCCGCCGTCAGGTCACCATCACCAAGCCCTTCAATCTCGTCCAGCAACCGCAATATCGCCTGTTGGTTGCGCTCGCTGTCCTCGGCCGTTTCCCGAAGACGCCGCTTGGTACCGGAAAAGGTCGACATGCCCAGCAGTGCCAGAAGAATGACCGCACCAATGCCAGCGTAAAGTGCCGTATTGTTGGTCAGGTCACGCTGTTCCGGGAGGGCACTGATCTGGTCAGAAATGACGGCCAGACTTTCCAGCAGCGCCGGCGTATCGTCAAGAATGGCATCGGTGGCTTTTCGGGCCCGGAAGAGTGCGGGACTCGAGCCAAAAATCTCCTGAACAGAGCTACTGACGAAGCCGAATTGCTTGGAAATTTTGTCGAGACTCGCCCTGGCGTCCTGGTTGGAAATCCGGCTGATACCCAGAGCGGCATCACCCTTCTTCATGCCTTCCAGAACCTTGCCAAAAAAACTGGCGTCCCGATGAAATTGATCCGCTGCGGCTTCGGCGTCGTCGGAACCTGCCAGCATCTTGTCAACGTTTCGGCCAATGCGTTCGGCGCGCCATGACTGCGCCTGGGCGACGGCCACCTGATCTGCAGGTGCCCGTCGCTTTAGCAGCGTATCCACAATCTGGGTGTGCTCCTGCTGCAATTGCGGCAGGGTATTGTTCAGAGTGATGACCACCTGGTTCAGAAACAGGATGGTTTCCTTGTCAGCAAGAATGGTTTCCGCGTTTTCCTTGACGCTGTTCCAGATCGTCTGATACCGACTCAGAGTCGGCGCGGGCAACTCGGTGCCGCCAGCTCGCAACCGATCCCAGGTATCCTGCATCTGTTCCAGTACCGCCCCCATCTCGCCAAAGGCTTCTTCCTGGGCGTTGCTGGACTCCCTGGCCAGCCCGGATACTCGGTATGACAGTGCCCGCAGTTCTGACGCCAGGGACAGGTTGCCCTGGTCCTTTTCGGCATCCCGAAATACGACGCTCAGGTTGAAGACCACGAACATCACCAGCCCGACAAAGAACAGGGACAGCACGACTACCGACTTGCTGTTTCTGGGTTTGCTGCTTCCGTTTTTCATTTTTGGTAACTCCCGACAGCTTTCGCCTTAACGATAAATTTCTGTGTATTGCCAGCAGTTCAGAGGGCCACATTCATGAACTGCTCGTCCCGGGCAACGGCCCCGGGCCGCAGCACCAACCAGGCCTGTTTGCCGTCTTTAAAAGCACCGACGACATAGGGGCGGATGGATTCAAGGTCGCTGGTTGCATCGACGTCATAGGTGTCAATCGTGAAATGGCGCATGCCGACAACAGCGTCGACCTTGAGACCAACGCAGAAACCATTGATATTGAGCAATACCACCCGCTGCTGAGAGGGCGGCGTCAGGATCCGGCCACCAAGAAAATTGGCCAGATCGATGACCGGCACCAGCTTGCCGCGAACATTGGCTACACCCTGCACCCAGGCTTTCACCTTTGGCAGGCGGGTACAGTGTGGGACTTCGATAAGTTCGACAATTTCTTCAAGCGGTATGGCAACGCTGACGTCCATAACCTTGAAACAGATGACGGTTCGAATGGGCCTGGGATCAACCTGCGCCGGCAGACCGCGCGAGGAGTTACCGTATTGGGCGTCGAGGGCGACATAGTCTGAAAAAAGAGAGCTTGTATCCGGCATCATGTCACCTGTCGGGGCTCCCTATTCCGCCCACTGCCGAATCGCTGTAAGCAGGTCCTTTTCATTCACCGGTTTGGTCAGGTAGCCCCTGGCGCCCTGGCGCACCCCCCAGACCCGGTCGGTTTCCTGGTCCTTGGAGGTCACGATAATCACCGGAATGTGGCCGGTATCCTTTGCCCGTTTTAATTGCCTCACGGCCTGGAAACCATTGACTCCCGGCATCACGATATCCATCAGCACCACATCGGGCTGTTCATTTCTGGCCATCTCGATTCCCAGCTCGCCGGAAGCCGCTGACAGCACGGTAAAACCATTCTTCGTAAGCAGTCCCGTCAACTTGTGGGTTTCCGTGGGGGAATCGTCAATTATCAGAACTTTTGACATGTGTGCAGTCCGGATTGCATTCAATTCTCGAGAGACCGGCAGTGGGCCTCAGTTCAGGGGCGGTTCGACGACTTCATCCAGCTGCCGGGGAGCGTATTTTTCCAGAGCCTCGAACAGCTCGACCTTGCTGAATGGCTTGGTCAGGTAATCATCTGCCCCGACGATTCTTCCCTTGGCCTTGTCAAAAAGTCCGTCCTTGCTGGAGAGCATGACCACGGGGGTGTGACGGAACTGATTATTGTTTTTTATCAGGGCGCAGGTCTGGTAACCATCCAGTCTAGGCATCATGATATCGACGAATATGATGTCTGGTTCGGTGTCGGCAATCTTGGCCAAAGAATCAAAGCCATCGGTTGCGGTGAATACCTGACAACCGGCACTGGTCAGGAGGGTTTCAGCAGTCCTGCGAATGGTGTTGCTGTCATCAATCACCATCACTTTCAGGTCTTTAATTCTTGATTCCATGGGATCCAATACCTTGATTTTGAAGTTGTTACAGTGCTCGCTGTGAAAGCTCGCAACTTTTAACATACTTTCCAGATCATATCCATAAGAGCCGGAATTATTGAGAAAACCCTGTCAGTAAGTGCTGTCTGACCTTGCACATACCCGCAGCAAACCTTAACGTCTGACCGGCTTAGGTAAGGCTCATGCATAATAGTATTTACCCAGCCCTCGAAGGGGTGTGATCCAGGTAGCAATAATGACTAATACATTAGGGGTCGTAATGGACCCGATACAGTCCATTTCATTCAAAAAGGACACCAGTCTGGCGCTTCTGCTGGCAGCCAGCCAGAGGGGCTGGGAGCTGTACTACATGGAACAGACGGATCTGGCGCTGGTTGATGGCCAACCCTACGCCAGAATGCGTTCGCTGAAAGTATTTGACAATCCCGAACGCTGGTTTGAGCTGGGGGAACCGGAAGAACAGCCTCTGGATGCCCTCGACTGCATCCTGATGCGCAAGGACCCCCCCTTTGACAGCGAATATATTTATTCCACCTATATACTCGAAGCCGCGGAAAATCTCGGTGTACTGGTGGTCAACAAGCCGCAAAGCCTCAGAGACTGTAACGAAAAGGTATTTGCCACCCTGTTTCCGGAATTCGCACCGCCGTTGATCGTCAGCCGCGACCCGGTCAGGCTCAGACAATTTCACACGTTGCATCGGGATGTCATCTACAAACCCCTCGACGGCATGGGCGGTGCCGCCATCTTCAGAGTTCGGGCAGACGATCCCAATCTCAGCGTTATCATCGAGACCCTGAGTCATCACGGCAAACGCACCATCATGGCCCAGCGCTATATTCCGGAGATTGCCCAGGGCGATAAAAGAGTGCTGATGGTAGATGGTGTGGCAATACCCTATTGCCTGGCTCGTATTCCCGCCGCGGGAGAAAGTCGAGGTAATCTGGCAGCGGGTGGTCGCGGGGTCGTGCAGCCGCTGAGTGAACGCGATCTCGAAATTGCACAAAAGATCGGGCCCATCCTTAGACAACGCGGCATACTGTTTGCCGGGCTCGATATCATTGGTGAATACCTGACCGAGATTAATGTCACCAGCCCGACCTGCGCCCGGGAAATAGACCGGGAACAAAATACGGACATCGGCCCGAAAACGATGGATGCTATAGCACTTCGCCTCAAATGAGTTCAACTTTTCCGCAAACCAATCCCCAACACCAGGGTGACCGTCTCGGCTTCGCGGTGGTGCTGGCGTTTGTTATTCATGCCATGGTCATTTTTGGTATCGGTTTTCAATTCCAGCTGGACCAGAAACCCGAGCCGATGATCGAGGTAACTCTGGCGCAGCACCGCTCCGATCACGCGCCCAGGGATGCGGATTTTCTGGCGCAGCAGGATCAGCAGGGTAGCGGAGAGGCCCGCCTCCAGGAGGAAATCACCACCGACCGAATCAGTGAAATAGAGGGTTCGCGTCTGCAGGAAGCACAACCCATTCCAGATCCGCAGATGCCGGCTGCCGCCGCAGATCAACTGCCGGTGATAAGCACCAGCAACGCGGACTTTGTCATGGTTCCCGACCCGGCCGTTCCGGCCGAAAACCTGAAGGGTTCGGAACAGCAATTGGTGTTGCCGTCCGCGGTTGAGGAAATTGCCAGCCTGAGGGCAAAGCTCGATCAAAAAAAGCAGGAATACAGCAAGATTCCCCGGGTTCTGCTGCTGACCGCTGCCAGCGCCAGGGCCGCAGACCACGCCGCCTACCTTCGTTACTGGATTGAAACGGTTGAGGCCATTGGCAACAGGAATTATCCGGAAAAGGCCCGCGCCCGAAAAATATTCGGCAGTCTCCGTCTGGCCGTGGTGCTTCTGCCCGACGGCTCGGTGGAATCCATCGAAGTCAGGGAAAGTTCCGGTTACAGCGTTCTCGACCAGGCCGCCGTGCGCACAGTGAAACTCGCTGCGCCGTTTCAGCCTTTCCCCGCGGAGATGAACCAGTGGGACAAGCTTGAGATAATCCGGACCTGGCAATACATACCGGGCAACCAGTTGCTGACAGACTGAGGTCGCAACGTATTCACAACTGGCTAACCGACCTTCCGCGACCACCAGACCTTGTATTCTGGCAACTGAGGCTCAATACTTTGGCTGTGAACGGAGGTGAATTATGGTTACCGACAGCTCCATCAACCTGACCAATCATTTTCTGCTGGCCATGCCTGGAATGCGCGATCCCAATTTCCTGGATTCGGTCATTTATATCTGCGAGCACTCGGCGGAAGGCACCATGGGCCTGATAATCAACAAGCCGATGGACATTCCCCTGAGCCAGGTGTTTGAACAGTTTGATCTTGAGTATCCGGAGCATCTGGGCAAGCAGCATCTGATGGCTGGCGGCCCGGTTCAGACTGACCGGGGATTCGTGCTGCACCGGCCAGCCTACAAGCACTGGGAATCGACGCTGAAAATTGCCGCCCACATCAATCTGACCGCCTCAAGGGATATCATCATTGATATTGCAGGTGAGAAGGGCCCGCCTGAAAGCCTGATCACTCTCGGCTACGCCGGCTGGGGCGCGGGACAGCTCGAGAAGGAAATCGCCGAAAATGCCTGGTTGACCCTGCCCGCTGATCCCGATGTCATCTTTCAAACACCCTTCAATCTGCGCGCGCAGGTGGCGGCAGCGTCCATAGGTATCGATCTCAGCCGGTTGAGCAGCTCCGCCGGGCATGCGTGAGGGCCCCGGGGCCCTGCGGGTATTGGCCTTTGATTTCGGCACCGGACATATTGGTGTCGCTGCCGGGCAAACCCTGACGGGTGGCGCTGAGGCCGTCGGGGTACTCAAAGCCCGGGATGGCAATCCCGACTGGACTGCAGTGGCAACCCTTCTGGCAGACTGGCAACCGGACCGACTGCTGGTCGGCCTGCCCCTCAACATGGACGGTTCGGAAAGCCCCTTTTGCCTGCGAGCCAGAAAGTTCGCCAGACGCCTGCACGGGCGTTTCGGGCTCAGGGTATGCATGGTGGATGAACGATTGAGCACCTCGGAAGCCAAGTTTCTGCAGGGTACCCCAAGGCAAAATTACCGAAAAAAACCCGTCGACGCTTTGGCTGCCCGACTTATCTGCGAGACCTGGCTCCTTAACCCTGACCTCTGCATGTCGCCCTGAGCCCTCCGGCGCCGGCGGCCAAACCGCCACCGGCACCAGTTGCCGGCAGATGCCACTCAGCGTTCGCGCTTGAAGATCGTGTAGTCCTTTTTCTCTTCCTCGGCGACGATCATATCGTCAGCGGCATGGGACAGGTAGTTGGCATCGGTCTCCGACTGCAATTTGATCAGCAGCCGCAGGTCGTTCTTCGAGTCAGCGTGGGTCAGGGCATCCTCATAGGTGATCAGTCCCTCGATATAGAGCTTGTACAGGGCCTGGTCGAAAGTCTGCATGCCCTGCTCGGTAGACCGGGTCATCAGTTCCTTGAGCTTGTGTACTTCGCCCTTGCGAACCAGGTCGGCCACCAGTGGCGTGTTGATCAATATTTCGATGGCGGCGCGACGCCCCCGTCCGTCAGCGGTTGGAACCAGTTGCTGGGCGATCATGGCGCGAAGGTTGAGCGACAGGTCCATCCACAGCTGGGTGTGATTCTCGGCCGGGAAAAAATGCAGAATCCGGTCCAGCGCCTGGTTGGCGTTGTTGGCGTGCAGTGTTGCCAGCACCAGGTGGCCGGTCTCGGCAAAAGTGATCGCATGCTGCATGGTCTCACGGGTTCGAATCTCGCCAATCAGGATCACGTCCGGCGCCTGCCGCAGGGTATTGCGCAATGCGATTTCAAAGGATTCCGTATCGACACCCACCTCCCTCTGGGTAATGATGCAGCCCTGGTGCTGGTGCACAAACTCGATGGGATCCTCAACAGAGATAATATGGCCCCTGGAGTTCTTGTTGCGGTGACCGATCATGGCGGCAAGGGACGTGGATTTACCGGTGCCGGTGGCACCGACAAATATAATGATGCCACGCTTGGTCATCACCAACTCGTTGAGAATGGGCGGCAGGTTCAGTTCTTCCACGGTCGGGATTACCGTCTCGATTCGGCGTAACACCATGCCGACGTCATTGCGCTGATAAAAAGCGCTGACCCGGAATCGGGCACCCCATTCAGAGCCGATGGCGAAATTGAGCTCCTTTTTGGCGTTGAATTCCTGTTTCTGGCCATCGTCCATAATGCCCTCAACCATCTGTCGGGCCTTTTCCTGGGTGAGTGCCGTTTTGCCGACCGGAATCACCTTGCCGTTTATCTTGATTGAGGGTGGTACGCCGACCGTGACAAAAAGGTCGGACGCCTGCTTCTCCACCATCAGCTTGAGCAGGGTATCAAATTCCACTGTCTTGTCTCCTTAGTTCCTTTGTCTGGCTGCGATACTCAAGGCCGCATCCACAGCTAAATGTGTTAGATCAGAAATCGTCCGGTAACTTGGCTTTTTCCTTGGCCACTTCCTTGGTTACCAGTTTCTGTTTGACCAGCTTGTGCAGACACTGATCCAGGGTCTGCATGCCGTGGCCGGCGCCGGTCTGAATTGCGGAATACATCTGGGCAATCTTGTCTTCTCGAATCAGATTGCGTATCGCCGGTGTGCCGATCATGACTTCGTGGGCCGCCAGCCTGCCGCCGCCAATTTTTTTCATCAGTGTCTGGGAGATGACCGCCTGCAGGGATTCGGACAACATGGACCGGACCATGGACTTCTCGGCTGCCGGAAAAACGTCCACCACCCGGTCAATGGTCTTGGCCGCCGAGGTGGTGTGCAGGGTGCCAAACACCAGGTGACCGGTTTCCGCCGCCGTAAGGGCCAGCCTGATGGTTTCCAGGTCCCTCATCTCGCCCACCAGAATGATATCCGGATCCTCTCGAAGCGCAGACCGCAGCGCTTCATTGAAGCCGTGGGTATCCTTGTGCACTTCCCGCTGGTTAATCAGGCATTTTTTGCTCTCGTGAACAAATTCGATGGGGTCCTCGATGGTCAGGATATGCTGGTAGCGGTTGTCGTTGACGTAGTCCATCATCGCCGCCAGCGTCGTGCTCTTACCCGACCCGGTGGGGCCGGTAACCAGCACCAAACCGCGGGGCAACATGCAGATCTGCTTGAAGACCCCGCCCAGGCCCAGGTCGTCCATCGACAGCACACGGGACGGAATCGTTCGGAATACGGCGCCGGAACCGCGGTTCTGGTTGAAGGCATTGACGCGAAACCGGGCAACACCGGGTACCTCGAAGGAAAAGTCTGTCTCAAGAAATTCCTCGTAATCCCGCCGTTGCTTGTCATTCATGATCTCGTAAATCAAACTGTGCACCTGCTTGTGCTCCATTGGCGGCAGGTTGATACGACGAATGTCGCCATCGATACGAATCATGGGTGGCAATCCGGCGGACAAATGCAGGTCAGAAGCTCCCTGCTTGACGCTAAACGCCAGTAATTCCGTGATATCCATTAACGATTCCTGTTACTGATTGGCAAAAAGGCTGGGCCAGCAAACCGAGAAGCCGTAAGTATATGCCGAATCTAGCATTGAACTTCAAGCACGTTTCCTATCGTATTGAAACATCCGCTAAACTTGCCGGCAGAAATGCTGATGAGATCACGCTATTGGCGGTCAGCAAGGGCCACACTGCAACGGCCATCAGGGAGGCCTGGCAGGCGGGCCTGGACCAGTTCGGTGAAAATTACCTGCAGGAAGCCCTGTCAAAAATAGCGGCGCTCGACGATTTGCCGCTGACCTGGCATTTCATCGGCCCGGTTCAGTCCAATAAAACCCGGGGCATTGCCGAAAACTTTTCCTGGCTGCATTCGCTGGACCGTCTCGCCATCGCCGAGCGCCTGAGTCGCCAGCGACCACCCGAGATGGCGCCCCTGAATTGCTGCCTGCAGGTCAATCTCGACGACGAGGACAGCAAATCCGGTGTGGCCCCCGGTGAAGTTCTTGAACTCGCGCAGGCAGTGGTTAAACTTCCCGGTCTGAAATTGAGAGGATTGATGGCCATCCCGGCCCCTCGCGACCTTCACCAGGCCCAGCGGCGGGTCTTCGCCGATCTGGCTGATCTGAAGGATCGAATCAACCTGTCGCTGTCGTCATCGGCGCGCCTGGATACGCTGTCCATGGGCATGTCTGCCGACCTGGAAGCAGCCATAGAGGCGGGAGCCACCATCGTCCGTGTCGGCACCGACCTCTTTGGCCCCAGGCAGTAAACCGGCACAAACAGCAAATTGGATTATTGGAGCATACGTTGATCGGGAAAAACATTGCATTCATTGGTGGCGGCAATATGGCCACCAGCCTGATTGGCGGCCTCATCGCCAGGGGTTATCGCGCCGCCGGCATCAGGGTCAGCGACCCGGTCAAGGACAACCGGCGCCGGCTGGCTGAAAATTTCGGCGTCGTCGCGGTAGCCGACAATAACGATGCGGTTCAGGGGGCGGAAGTGGTGATCCTGGCGGTCAAGCCCCAGGTGATGGCAGCTGTAGCCACCGGACTGGCGCCGGCGCTCGATTCCCGGCCAGTGGTGGTTTCCATTGCCGCCGGCATACCGGTACGCGCCCTGCAATCCTGGCTGGGCCCGGACATGCCGGTGGTACGCTGCATGCCCAATACCCCGGCGCTGGTGGGTTCAGGCGCCACCGGGCTTTTCGCTTCACCACAGGTAAGTGAAGCCCAGAAAGCCGACACCGGCGATATCCTGGCTGCGGTCGGTACCGTCGACTGGGTGGCCGATGAAGCGCTTATCGATGCCGTCACCGCCCTGTCCGGAAGTGGCCCCGCGTATTTTTTTCTGGTCATGGAGGCCATGCAAAAGGCCGGTGTCGCCATGGGCCTGCCGACGGAAACCGCCCGCCAGTTGACGCTGCAGACCGCCCTGGGAGCAGCCCGCATGGCCACATCCTCGGGCGAGGACGTGGCCGAATTGCGTCGTCGCGTCACCTCTCCCGGAGGCACGACGGAGCGCGCCATCGGCCGCTTTGTTGACGGCGGCCTGCCGGAGTTATTTGCCAGCGCCATGAATGCGGCTCTGGATCGCGCCAGGGAGATGGCCACGGAATTCTCAGACTCACGGAAAATTTGATGAACCCATTTGTCCAAGCCGGAACCTTTTTGATCCAGTCCCTGGCCAGCATCTACCTGGTCATTCTGCTCCTGCGTTTTCTCCTCCAGTTAGCCAGAGCGGATTTTTATAATCCCGTCTCACAGTTTGTGTTCAAGGCCACCCATATGCTCCTGGCTCCGATAAGGAAACTGTTTCCCACCTACCGCAATATCGATATGGCGTCCCTGGTTCTGGCCATGCTGATCCAGTGGCTGGCCATCCAGTTGACGGCCTCGATTCACGGCAATGCCCTGATCAATGTCCTCCTGGTGCTCTGGTGGGGACTGCTCGGACTGGCCTCCATGCTGCTCAATGTCTATATCTACGGCCTGCTGGCAGCCATCATCCTCAGTTGGGTCGCCCCCCATAACCCGCACCCGGCCATAGGCTTGTTGTGGCAACTGATGGAGCCGATACTTGGTCCCTTCCGGCGGTTGCTGCCTCCGCTCGGGGGCCTGGACCTGTCCCCGATCCTGGTTTTTCTGGTGTTGAACATGTTCCGGATCTTTGTCACCAGCGCAGCCAGTGCCGCGCAATTACCGGCCTGGGCGGTCCCGGGAATCTGAACAGGGTGTCCTGCGGGTTCGATTCAGCCTTCCGCTGGCATCAGGGCCTATTGCTGGTTGACTGCTATATCCAGCCAAAAGCAGCACAGGACGAACTGGTGGGGCTGCACAACGGCCGTTTGAAAATCCGCATCACGGCCGCACCTGCCGATGGTAAAGGCAATGCGCATCTTGTAAAGTTTCTGTCTGGACTGTTGGGCCTGCCAACCAGGCACATTACCCTGGTGCGAGGTCAAACCGCCCGGAATAAAACCCTGAGTCTTGGCGGACTGGAGCGTCTCCCGGAGCCGTTCAGCCGCTTTTTGACCGATACCGATAACAAGGGTAGTGATAGGTAGAACTGCTCAAATATTTGGTTTTCCCTGCCATATGCTGGACAATGGCTGCCTTCTGGAAAACCTTCCCCATAATAATCGACCAGAAAAGGAAATGCCGACATGCAGAAGCGCACCAAAATTATCGCAACACTGGGCCCCTCCAGTAATGACCAACGCACTATCGAAAAGCTGATCGAAGCCGGTGCCAATGTTTTCCGACTGAATTTCTCCCACGGCAGCCACGACGACCACCGGCAACGGGCTGAAATGGTCCGTGCCGCTGCCGCTGCGGTAGGCAAGCAGGTAGCGCTTCTGGGCGACCTCCAGGGTCCAAAAATCCGTATCGCCAAGTTCGCCGCCGGTCCCATCACACTGGAAGTGGGCGACAGCCTGATCCTGGACTGCGACATGGACCAGAGCGCCGGCACCCGGGAAGCGGTGGGGGTCACCTATCCGCAACTGGCCAGCGACTGCAAACCCGGTCAGGTGCTGTTGCTGGATGACGGTCGCCTGGAACTCGGTATCGAGGCCATTGAGGGCAGCAAGCTGTATACCAAGGCGATCATTGGCGGAGTACTCAGTTCCAACAAGGGGATCAACCTGCGCGACGGCGGCCTTTCTGCTCCTGCCCTGACCGACAAGGATTACCGGGACATGAAGTGCGCTGCCCAGATCGACCTGGACTACCTGGCCATCTCTTTTCCCCGATCCGCTGACGACATGGATACCGCCCGGGCCGCCGCCGAGGCCGAGGGTTGTTTTGCCAAACTGGTGGCCAAAGTCGAAAGGGCCGAAGCCGTTGCCAACGACGAAACCCTGGACAAAATCATCCTCCATTCCGACGCCGTCATGGTCGCCCGTGGCGATCTGGGTGTTGAAATCGGCGATGCCGAACTGATTGGTGTCCAGAAAAAGATGATTCGACGGGCGCGGCAACTGAACCGGATCGTGATTACCGCCACCCAGATGATGGAAACCATGATCGACGCATCCCTGCCCACCCGCGCCGAGGTTTTTGACGTCGCCAATGCCGTACTCGACGGCACCGACGCCGTCATGCTCTCCGCCGAAACCGCCGCCGGCAAGCACCCGATCAAGGTGGTGGAAGCGATGACCCGCATCATTCGCGGCGCCGAGAAAGAGCGGGCCTCGCAACAGTCCGGCCATCGTATGGACCGGGTGTTTGATCAGATCGGCGAAACCATCGCTATGGCCACCATGTACGCCGCCAACCATCTGAGCCCGGTCAAGGCCATACTGTCGCTGACCGAGTCCGGCACCACGCCGCTGCTGATGTCACGAATTCGCTCCGGCCTGCCGATTTACGGCATTTCACCCAACCAGAAGGCTCTGAACGCCATGTGTCTGTACCGGGGTGTCAGCCCCATGCCATTGGCCACCAACATCACCAATCTGGACGATGCACTTGCCTCCAGCATCGCCACCCTGAAAGCCAATGGCAGTCTTAAAACCGGTGACGTGGTGCTTTGCACTCACGGTACTGTCATGGGTAAAACCGGCGGCGCTACCAACTCGTTGAAGGTCATCACCGTCAAGGCCTGATTGTCAGCCGGACCAAACAACTGCTTCGCCTCCGAACAGGGACGGTACCCAAATACTGTCCCTGTTTGTATTTGCCACTACGGGCCCGGTTTCAGCAAAGTACAGACTCGAGCAGGCATCTGTTGCGACATTCCCGGCTCAACCTTAGACTGCAACCCCATTGAAGTGAAAGCCTGAATTCCATGCCGGACAGTATTCCTGCCAATTCCGTCGGAATCGTCACCCCCCAGACGCTGACCTTCGATGAGCCCCTTGAATTGGCCTGTGGCCGCACTCTCTCCAGCTTCGAACTGGTGGTTGAGACCTATGGCACGCTGAACAGCAGCGCCAGCAATGCCGTGCTCATCTGCCATGCTCTCAGCGGCAATCACCACGCCGCCGGCTACCACAGCGACGACGACCGCAAACCCGGCTGGTGGGACCATTACATCGGCCCGGGCAAACCGATCGACACCGACCGTTTCTTTGTCGTTTCCCTTAACAATATTGGCGGCTGCCACGGCAGTACCGGTCCCCGGTCGATCAATCCGGAATCCGGCACTTTCTGGGGCAGGCATTTTCCACCACTGCGTGCCAGGGACTGGGTCCACAGCCAGGCCAGACTCGCCGATCGGCTCGGTATCCACCAGTGGGCTGCCATCATCGGCGGCAGTCTGGGGGCCATGACCGCCATGCGCTGGTCACTGGAATATCCGGAACGGGTCCGCCACTGTGTCGTGATCGCCTCGGCGATGAAACTCAGCGCCCAGAATATCGCTTTTAATGAAATTGCCCGGCGGGCCATCCTTTCGGACCCGGAATTCCATGGAGGCGACTACCTGGAAAAAAACACCTCGCCGCGGAACGGTCTGGCCCTGGCACGAATGATCGGCCATGTCACCTACCTGTCTGATGAACTGATGGGCGACAAGTTCGGCCGGGAATTGCGCACCGGCAGCTTTCAGCGGGGTCTGGATACCCCCATAGAATTTCAGGTGGGCAGCTATCTGAGCTACCAGGGCGAAAGCTTTTCCGGCAATTTCGATGCCCATACTTACCTGCTGATGACCAAGGTGCTGGATTACTTTGACCTGGCACGGGAGTACGATCACGACCCCGTCGCCGCCTTTCGGCAGGCCGCCTGCAAGTATCTGGTGGTTTCCTTTTCCAGCGACTGGCGCTTCTCCCCGGCCCGTTCACGGGAAATTGTCGATGCCCTGGTGGGCGCCAACCGGGACGTTGTCTACGCCGAGATCCAGTCAACCCTGGGTCACGACGCCTTCCTGTTGCCCAACCCCCGCTATGAAGGCCTGTTTCGCGCCTACATGAACAATGTTGCTTTCGAAGCCGAACAGCTGGAGAGGGCCGACTGATGCTGCGCGTCGATCTCAACATTCTTCAGCAGTGGATCGCACCCGGCACCCGTGTCCTGGATCTGGGCTGCGGCGATGGCACACTGCTGCGCAGTCTCATGGACAACCGTCAGATCGAGGGCTACGGACTGGAAATTGATCCCGAGCGAATCACTGCCTGCATCGAGAAAGGGGTCAATGTCATCGAAACCGATATCAATCAGGGCCTGGACCATTTTCCCGATGACAGTTTTGACACCGTCGTCATGACCAATTCCCTGCAGGCCCTGAAACGCCCTGATCGCACCCTGGGAGAGATGTTGCGTATCGGCCGCGAGTGCGTGGTGACCTTTCCCAACTTTGGCAACCTTCGCACCCGTGCCTACCTGATGTTCCGGGGCAGAATGCCGGTGACAAAACAGCTGGTATACCAGTGGTACGACACGCCCAACATTCACTTTTGCACTGTCAGTGACTTTGAGCATCTTTGCCGGCAGATGCAAATTCACATCCTGCATCGGCAAGTCGTGTCTGAACGAAAGCCGGAAATGCAAATCAAGCGGTTATGGCCTAATCTATTTGGTGAGACCGCCATTTATCACCTGAGCAAGGCCTGATCGATTGAGGATGTTCGCCATGAAAAAATTAGTTGTCCTGATAAGCCTGGTATTCTGGGCTGCCACAGCGACCACAGCCGATGAAGCGTTCAAGCAATTCGGCAATGTCAAGGTGTTCTACAGTGCCTTCAACAGCAGCTTTGTCGCACCTGAAATTGCCTCCGTCTACAATATCACCCGGGGCGAGGACAAGGGCCTGGTCAATGTGGCCGTGGTCATCAACGACCAGCCCGGAGGCCAGCCGGCAGTAGTCAGTGGCAATGTCTCCAACATCTTTGCCCAGCAACAGGGCCTCAAGTTTTTCGAGGTGCGTGAAGGCGATGCAATCTACTACCTGGCGCCGTTTGACTTTGAAAACGAGGATTTTCTGACCTTTACCCTGGAAGTTAAAACCGAAAGCGGTGCCGGGCCCTATGGGGTGACCTTTCAGCGCACCTTCTACCATGAAAAATAGAGGTCATTACTCGCGGGCCTGATTCCAATTCGCTTCGTTCCGACATCTCATCCTCCAACCGATACCTGATATAGTCAGGTTGGTAACAACGTCTCCCATTTCATCCCGGAATCCCGTTTATGTCCCGAAAAGTTGTGATTGCCAGCGGCAATCCCGGCAAGCTTGCCGAATTCAGACAATTATTGTCCGACAAGGGCATTGTCGCCGTCGCCCAGTCTGAGCTCGCCATCACCGATGTTGCCGAAACCGGCCGGACCTTTGTCGAGAACGCTATTCTGAAAGCGCGGCACGCCTCTCACTACGCCAAGCTGCCGGCCATTGCCGACGATTCCGGCCTCGAAGTGGATTTCCTGCGCGGCGCCCCTGGCATCTACTCTGCTCGATTCTCCGGCGAGGGGGCAACCGATGAAAGGAACAATCGCAAACTGCTGGCCCTGTTACAGGATATCCCCCGGCAACAGCGCAGCGCCCGCTACCAGTGCCTGCTGGTCTACCTGCGCCACCCGGACGATCCGACTCCGATCATCTGCCAGGGTACCTGGGAGGGTGAAATTGTCTCGGAACCTCGTGGTGAAGGTGGCTTCGGCTACGATCCCCTGTTCCTGGTGCCCGGTCACGACCTCACCGCCGCCCAGCTTGACTCCGGGCTGAAAAACCGCATCAGCCACCGGGGTCAGGCACTGAAACTGTTGCTCGATCAGCTGTCCTGATGTTGCAACTGCCGCCACTGTCCCTGTATGTGCACATTCCCTGGTGTGTGCGCAAGTGCCCCTACTGTGATTTCAATTCCCACCAGGTCAATGGCGTCCTGCCGGAAGGCGAGTATGCAGTCGCCCTGGAACGGGACCTGGTCACCGACCTGGATCTGGTGCAGGGGCGTAAACTGACCAGTGTTTTTATAGGCGGCGGCACCCCGAGCCTGTTTTCCGCCCCGGCCATAGGCCACATTGTTGAGCTTGTCGAGCGGCATATCGGCCTTGAAGCAGAAGCGGAAATCACTCTGGAAGCCAATCCGGGGACTTTCGAGCAGGAAAAATTTCGGGATTTTCGTGCCGCCGGCATCAATCGCCTGTCCATTGGCATCCAGTCCTTCGACAACCGGCAACTGCGAGTCCTGGGCAGAATTCACGATCGGGCGACCGCCATCAGCGCCGTCTCGATGGCAACATCGGCGGGATTTGACAATATCAACCTGGACCTGATGCATGGCCTGCCGGGGCAGAAACCGGCGGATGCCATGGCGGACCTGGCACTCGCGGTCAGGCTCGGTCCGACCCACATCTCCTGGTACCAGCTCACCATCGAGCCCAACACCGCCTTTTACAGCGCGCCACCGCCGTTGCCAGCGGAGGATGCGCTGGCGGAAATCCAGGAAACAGGCGAGCAATTTCTTGACGGGCAGGGCTATGACCGGTACGAGGTGTCGGCCTACGCCAGGAGCAATCACGCCTCCCGACACAATGTCAACTACTGGCAATTTGGCGACTACCTGGGAATCGGCGCCGGCGCCCACGGCAAAATCAGTCTGCCCGAAGCCGACCTTGTCGTCCGGACCGCCAAGACCAGGCAGCCGAGGGACTACCTCCGCCGTGATCGACGGTTTGAAGCCAGTCGCAACCCGGTGACGGCAGATCAGCGCACTCTGGAATTCATGATGAATGCCCTGCGCCTCAGCACTGGGGTGCCCGCCGGTTACTACGAACAGCGCACGGGGCTGTCCCTGGATCGACTGGCGTCAAAACGGCGGAATCTGGAGACAAGGGGGCTCCTGGTCAGGGATCAAAGCCGTATCTCGGCCACCGCCCTCGGCCAGCGTTTTCTCAACGACCTGCTCTGGGCCTTCAACGAGTGTTAACCGGACTTGAAACCCATGGCCCCGAACACCCGGTTTCGCACCTCGGCTACCTCGTTGGACAAGTGATGGCCGGCGTTGGCTATTCGATGAATGCGGGCCCGCGGAAATTTTTTCGCCAACAGGCGCAGATTGTATTCCCAGTCCAGGGTGGTATCCCGTTCCCCCTGGATAATGACCAGTGGGCAGTCGGAGACCGGCGCCGCTTTGCATTCATCGATCCAGCGTTTCATTGCCCGCAGCCAGTCCATCGGGATGCTGAGATCCTGAAGGGGATCCTGGTGTTTAAGAAAGTGCAGGAAAGTCCTGTCGGCAGAATTGACCCTGAACTTGCGGGGAATACTGCGGCGAAACCGATGGGTCGAATGAAATATCAGCCGGTTAACCCGCCAGTAGGCAGGCTGCACCAGGGGCGCCAGGGTAACCACCCGGTCAAAATCTCCATACCCCAGTTCCAGAACCCGTTTCAGCAGAACAGCAGCTCCCGTGCTTTGACCGACTGCCGAGATCGGTCCCGGCAGACCCGCCTTGACTTTTTCCAGCAACAGATCCAGGACATCGACATAGAGATCAAAACTGGCAATCGAGGCCCTGGCCCCGCTGGACAGTCCGTGACCGGGAAGATCAGGGGCCACCACCGCCAGATTCCGCTGCAGCAGATAGCGAAACAGTTTTCCGTAGAGGCCGACATGGTCAAAGTAACCGTGGAGGACAATGACCGTTCCCTGGCAGCTTTCGGGTAACCAGTAGTGGGTAGCGATGTGGAAATCCCCGACCCGAACCATTCCGGAACCGCGAAACAGCCCCGAAAACTCCCGTTCGAGATCGATGGCGTAGTACGCCAGATAACTGTCGAGGGCCGGTCGAGGCCCGGTGGCTTTGTCCTGCTCCGGGTCCAGATGTAACTCTGCCAGTTGCCCTCGGGCACTGGCAAAAGGCCCGGCCGCATTGTTTTCAATCTGGCTCAGGTGCTTACGCCTTGGCTCTCTGCTCCAGCATCGCCACTGCCGGCAGCGTCTTGCCCTCAA
Source organism: Gammaproteobacteria bacterium (assembly GCA_003235325.1). GTDB lineage: Bacteria > Pseudomonadota > Gammaproteobacteria > Pseudomonadales > Porticoccaceae > SZUA-272. The sequence goes on from QJWQ01000104.1 coordinate 36,331, forward strand.
CATATTCCAGAAAGGCGCCGCCACCCGTGGAGATATAGGAAACCTTATCGGCAATATCATACTTGTCGACAGCCGCCAGGGTGTCGCCGCCACCGGCGATGGAAAAACCCTGATTCTCGGCGATGGCCATGGCGATGGCGCGGGTACCCTCGCCAAACTGGTCAAATTCAAACACGCCCACCGGGCCATTCCAGATAATGGTGCCCGCATTCTTGAGAATGCCTGCCAGCAACAGGGCGCTTTCGGGGCCGATATCAAAAATCATGTCATCATCAGCTACCTCGTCCACCCGTTTGATGGTGGCCGCCGCTGTTTCCGAGAATTCCTTGCCGACAACAACGTCTACCGGCAGGGGTATGTCGATCAATGACATCAGCCTTTTGGCCTCGGGAATCAGATCGTTTTCGCACAGGGACTTGCCCACCGGCTTGCCGGCAGCCGCCAGAAAGGTGTTGGCGATACCGCCGCCCACGATCAGTTGATCGACTTTCGCCGAGAGGGCTTCCAGCACCGTCAGCTTGGTGGAGACCTTGGAACCGCCGACAATCGCCACCGACGGATGAGCAGGCGCCGCGAGGGCCTTTTCCAGGGCCTCCAGTTCACCCGCCAGCAGGGGGCCGGCACAGGCCCAGGGGGCAAATTTGGCGACGCCATGGGTGGAGGCCTGTGCCCGGTGGGCGGTGCCAAAGGCATCCATAACGAAGATATCACACAGCGCGGCATAGGCTCTGGCCAGGTCTTCGCTGTCTTTCTTTTCACCGACGTTGAAACGGACATTTTCCAGCAGCACCAGCTGGCCACTGCCGACCTCGACGCCGTTGCGCCAGCCTTTTGCGACGCGAATTTCCTGGCCCAGCAATTCGCCCAGGTGATCAGCCACCGGCTGCATCGAGTAGACGTCTTCGTACTGGCCCTCCACCGGCCGCCCCAGATGGGACATGACAATGACCCGGGCCCCGGCATCCAGCGCGTGCTTCAGTGTCGGCAGGGATGCCCGAATGCGGGCATCACTGGTTACCTGGCCGTTCTTCACCGGCACATTGAGGTCCTCCCTGATCAGCACGCGCTTGTCCTTCAAATCCAGGTCCGTCATTTTGATTACATTGAGTGGCATAGTGTTATCCCGTATCGATGGTTATGTTGTCGTTATAGGCTTGGCGACGGCCCGGGAAGCTTCCAGGCCAGTAACAGATCGAGCATCCTGTTGGCATAACCCCACTCATTGTCAAACCAGATCAGCACCTTGGCCAGACGCCGCCCGGCAACCCGGGTCTGGCTGGCGTCAACAATGCCCGATAGGGGATTATGGTTAAAATCACAGGATGCCAGAGGCTCCTGAGTATAGCCCAGTACGCCGGATAATTCCGCACCGGCGGCAGCTGCCAACAGGCGGTTGACCCCGGCCATGTCGATGTCGCTGGCGACAGTGACCGAGAGATCAATGGCCGAGACGTTCAGGGTTGGCACCCGCATTGCCTGGGCCTCGAATCGCCCGGCCAGATGGGGCATCACCCGGTCAATACCCTTGGCCAGCAGGGTATCGATGGGAATCATCGACTGGATGGCGGCCCGGGTTTTGCGCAGATCGCTGTTGTGGTAGGAATCCAGAACCGGCTGGTCGTTCATCGCCGAGTGGATGGTGGTAATAACCCCGGCCTCGACGCCCAGGGTTCGATGCAGGACGTCGATAACCGGTACCACGCAATTGGTGCTGCACGAGGCGGTGGATACTACCCGGTGCCCGGGTCTCAGGTCGCCGTGGTTGACACCGAAGATGATGGTGGCATCGACCTCGGCGGTGGCCGGCTGGGAAAACAGGACGCGGCCGGCGCCGGCCTCAATATGCTTTTCCGCGCCCGCCCTCTCGACAAAGGAACCACTGCACTCCAGCAGGGTATCAATTCCCCGCCAGCAAACCTGGTCCAGGCCCGGGTATCCGGTGACGGGGATGCGGATGTCGTTGACGATCAGGTGGCGCTCGTCCCGGCTGACGCTGCCGGGAAAAGCGCCGTGGGTGGAGTCGTAGCGGGTCAGGTAGAGAATCGTATCCAGGTCTGCCGGCTCGTTGATGCCGACGATCTGAAGGACACGATGCAGATTGCGCTCAAAAAGTGCTCGCAATACACAGCGTCCGATCCTGCCAAAGCCATTGATGGCAATGCGCTGCTTCAACGCAAAAGCGCTTCCACCCGGGCCGTAACATTGTCGGGGGTAAAGCCGAAGTGCTTCATCAGGACACCAATGGGTGCCGATGCGCCAAAGGTGGTCATACCCACCACGTCACCGTCGAGACCCACATACTTGCGCCAGTAATCCAGGTGCCCGGCCTCGATGGCGACTCGGCAGCGACAGGACGCCGGCAATACCGATTCCCGGTACCCGGCATCCTGACTGTCAAATACTTCGGCGCAGGGCATGGAAACTACCCGAACCCGACGGCCTGCGACCGCCAGTTGCGCCGCGGCGGCGATGGCCAGGGACACTTCCGAACCGGTGGCAATCAGGATGGCGTCCGGCGCACCGTTGCACTCCTGCAGCACGTAGCCGCCCCGGGTGATGGCGGCCACCTGTTCCGGGGTTCGAGCCTGGTGCGGCAGGGCCTGGCGGGTAAGGATCAGGGCCGAGGGCCCGTCGTGGCGTTCGATGGCAGCTTTCCAGGCCACGGCCGTTTCCACCGTGTCGCAGGGCCGCCAGGTGTGGAGGTTCGGCGTGGTGCGCAGGTTGGTCAGCTGCTCCACCGGCTGGTGGGTGGGGCCGTCTTCACCGAGGCCGATGGAGTCGTGGGTAAAGACAAAAATACTGGGTTGCCGCATCAGGGCCGACATGCGCACGGCGTTGCGGCAATACTCCATGAATATCAGGAAAGTAGCCCCGTAATTGACAAAGCCACGGTGCAGGACCATGCCGTTCATGATCGCCGCCATGCCAAATTCCCGCACCCCGTAGTGAATGTAATTGCCCGAGGCATCGTGACTGGATACCGACTTCGACCCCTTCCAGATGGTATTGTTGGAGCCGGCCAGGTCAGCGGAACCACCGATCAGTTCCGGCAGCAACGGTCCATAGGCATCCAGGCAGTTCTGGGACGCCTTGCGAGTGGCGACGACCTCGCCCTTTTCCTGGCAGGCTTGGACGTAGGCCTGGGATTTTTCGGCAAAATTCTCCGGCAGACGACCGGCGATACGCCGCTCCAGCTCTGACGCCAGGTCCGGGTGGGTGCCGCGATAGGCATTGAGCTTTTGTTGCCAGTCATTTTCCCAAGCGGCACCCTGTTCGATCCGGTCCCAGCCAGCGCGAATATCGGCGGGAATTTCAAAGGGCCCGTATTTCCAGCCCAGCTGGATCCGGGTTGCCGCCACCTCGTCCACGCCCAGAGCGGCGCCATGGCAGCTCTCCTTGCCCTGCTTGTTGGGGGAGCCGAAGCCGATCACGGTTTTGCAACAGATCAGGGTCGGCATGTCGGTCTCGCGCCGGGCCGTTTCGATGGCTGCTCTGATTTCCACCGAATCATGACCGTCGACATTGGGAATCACCTGCCAGCCGTAGGCGCCGAAACGGGCGGGGGTGTTGTCGGTGAACCAGGCCGGCGCTTCCTCGGAACCGGCCACCTCGCCGTCGATGGAAATACCGTTGTCATCGTAAAAGGCAATCAGCTTGCCCAGACCCAGGGTACCCGCCAGCGACGAGACCTCATGGGAAATACCCTCCATCAGACAGCCATCACCGAGGAAAACATAGGTATTGTGATCAATGATATCGAAACCCGGCCGGTTGAACTGGGCCGCCAGCACTTTCTCCGCCAGAGCCATGCCGACCGCATTGGCCAGCCCCTGCCCCAGAGGGCCGGTAGTGGTCTCGATACCGGGCAGGTCACCGTACTCGGGATGACCCGCGGTGCCGGAGTGAAACTGGCGGAAGTTGCGCAGGGCTTCCATGGGCACGTCGTAGCCGGTGAGGTGCAACAGGGAATAGAGCAACATGGAACCGTGGCCGTTGGACAGGACGAAGCGATCCCGGTTGGGCCAGCCAGGATTCCCCGGATTGTGTCGCATGTAGTCGTTCCAGAGCACTTCAGCAATATCTGCCATACCCATGGGTGCTCCCGGGTGTCCGGAGTTGGCTTGTTGTACGGCGTCCATACTGAGCGCCCGAATGGCATTGGCAAGTTCGCGGCGGGAAGGCATGAGGCTGGGCTCCTGTTCTGTCTGTGGCTGTTATGGTTGTTGAAGGCGGCGGCCATTTTCCCGCAGTCGCCGGTATCAGTAAACCGATAGATGACAAATTGCATCAATATCATAATATCAATAATTTTTGATATAGATTTCGCCCCGTGCTAGCATCGCCGCCATGAAATCCAGCAGTCAGGCCCGGACGCCGTTGCCGGCCGAAAATACGGCCGACGCCGGTCTCGATCCCCTGGTCGCCCTGTGCAAGGCCAGTGGCGACCGGTTGCGTCTGCGCATTCTTCGGGTTCTCAGAGGCAATGCCTACGGCGCCCTGGAACTGAGCCATATTTTCCAGATGCGGCAAAACGCCATGAGCCATCACCTGAAGATGCTGACTGCCGCCGGGGTGGTGACCTTTCGCCGGGAGGGGACCCATATCTACTATCGCCGTGCCCAGGTTCAGGGGCCTCTGGCAGCGGTCACCCGGGAACTGCTGCAGGCCGTGGACAACACCGACCTCAGCCCGGCACTCGGGGACCGGATCGACGCGGTGCAGCGAGAGCGGGACCGGAGTTCACGGGAATTTTTTCGGCTCAATGCCGAAAAGTTTCGCCAACAACAGGACCTGATCGCCGGCTATCCCCAATACGGAGAGATTGTCGTCGCCATGCTCGACCAGATCGGCGATCCCAGCCAGCGTGACATTCTCGAAGTGGGCCCCGGTGACGGAGAACTGCTGCCGGACCTGCATCACCGCTGTCGGCGGTTGACCGCCCTGGACAATTCGATGGAGATGTTGCAGAGAGCGAAAAATTTCGCCGAAAGCGCCGGTTTGCCGGGCATTGACTTTATTCACGGCGATACCCGCACCGCACTGCAGCTGGGCCTGGAAGCGGATGTCGTCAGTCTCAACATGGTATTGCACCACACCCCGGCGCCGGCTGCGGTGATTGACGATCTGGCCCGGGTGTTGCGCCCCGGGGGCTCGCTGATCATTACCGAACTGCGCCAGCACGACCAGGACTGGGCCCGAACTGCCTGCGGTGATCTCTGGCTCGGCTTCGAGCCGGAGGACCTGTGCAACTGGGCGGCGGATGCCGGCCTGGAACCGGGGCTGGTGGAGCATTCAGCTCTGCGCAACGGCTTTCGCATCCAGATCCGCCAGTTTCTCAAGCCGAGACATCGGCCATCAGCCACAGATATTCACTAACCCGTTTTGCCAGAACAACAGGAATACCCATGAGCAATTACCGAATCTTTACCTCTGAATCCGTCTCCGAGGGCCACCCGGACAAGATGGCCGACCAGATTTCCGACGCGGTGCTGGACGCCATACTCAAGGACGACAAGCACGCCCGGGTCGCGGTGGAAACCATGGTCAAAACCGGCATGGCCATTATTGCCGGCGAAGTGAGAACCCACACCTACGTCGATCTGGAGGACATTGTTCGGGGCGTCATTCTGGATATCGGCTATGACAGCTCCGATGTCGGTTTTGACGGCGCTTCCTGCGCAGTGCTCAATGCCATCGGCAAGCAGTCCGCGGATATCGCCATGGGCGTCGACGAGGCCGAGGACAAGGAACAGGGCGCCGGCGACCAGGGGCTGATGTTCGGCTACGCCACCAACGAAACCGAGGTGCTGATGCCCGCGGCCCTGTACTACTCCCACCGGCTGGTGGAGCGCCAGGCCTACCTGCGCAAGCACAAGGTGCTGCCCTGGCTGCGTCCGGATGCCAAGAGCCAGGTGACCCTGCGCTATGAAAACGGCAAGCCGGTGGCCGTGGACGCGGTGGTGCTGTCGACCCAGCACGATGACATTATCAGCCTCAGCGACCTGCGCCAGGCGGTGCGTGAAGAGATCATCGCGCCGGTTCTGCCCGCCGAGTGGCTGCACAAGGACACGATCTACCATATCAATCCCACCGGCAAGTTCGTCATCGGCGGGCCCATGGGCGACTGCGGTCTTACCGGTCGCAAGATCATTGTCGACACCTACGGCGGCATGGCCCATCACGGCGGCGGCGCCTTTTCCGGCAAGGACCCGTCCAAGGTCGACCGTTCCGCCGCCTATGCCGGTCGCTACGTGGCCAAAAACGTCGTCGCCGCCGGCCTCGCCGAACGCTGTGAAATTCAGGTGTCCTACGCCATCGGCGTTGCCGAGCCCACCTCCATCAGCGTCAACACTTTTGGCACCGGCAAACTCCAGGACGACGCCATTGTTGACCTGATTCGCCAGCACTTTGACCTTCGACCCAAGGGTATCGTCAGCATGCTCGACCTGAAGCGGCCCATCTATCGCAAGACCGCGACCTATGGCCACTTTGGCCGTGAGGACGAGGATTTCACCTGGGAGCGCACCGACAAGGTCGACCTGTTGCAGGCAGCCCTCTGAGCCCGGTCTGCGGTCTGAATATTCACTCTGATACCAAGGAATAATTATGAGCACAGCAGCATCCATCGACAGCAATTTCACCGACCACAAGGTCGCCGACATTTCCCTGGCCGCCTGGGGCCGCAAGGAAATCAGTATCGCCGAAACCGAAATGCCGGCCCTGATGGGCCTGCGTCGGCGCTACAGCGCCGAACAGCCACTGCGGGGTGCCCGGATTCTCGGTTGCATCCACATGACCATCCAGACAGCCGTGCTCATCGAGACCCTGACCGCTCTCGGCGCCGAGGTGCGCTGGTCCTCCTGCAATATATTCTCCACCCAGGATCATGCGGCGGCAGCCATTGCCGCCAGTGGTATCGCCGTCTATGCCTGGAAGGGAGAAACCGAGGCCGAATACGACTGGTGCCTCGAACAGACTATTCTGAAAGATGGCCAGCCCTGGAACGCCAATATGGTCCTGGATGACGGCGGCGACCTGACGCTGATGCTGCACGACAAATACCCGGCCATGCTCGACCATGTCCACGGCATTACCGAGGAGACCACCACCGGAGTGCACCGGTTGCTGGAGATGCTGGCCAGGGGAGAGTTGAAAGTCCCGGCCATCAACGTCAACGATTCGGTGACCAAATCCAAGAATGACAACAAGTACGGCTGTCGCCACTCCCTCAATGATGCCATCAAGCGCGCCACCGACCACCTGCTGGCGGGCAAGCGGGCCCTGATCATCGGCTACGGCGATGTCGGCAAAGGCTCGGCTCAATCCCTGCGTCAGGAGGGCATGATCGTGCGGGTGGCCGAGATCGACCCCATCTGCGCCATGCAGGCCTGCATGGACGGCTTTGAAGTGGTCTCTCCCTACCGCCAGGGGGATCCGGCCCGGGGTGTCGACACCGACCTGCTGGCCGGCATCGACCTGGTGGTGACCTGCACCGGCAACTTCAATGTCTGCGACGCCGACATTCTCGGCGCCCTCAAGTCCGGCTGTGTGGTCTGCAATATCGGCCATTTCGACAACGAGATCGATACCGCCTACATGCGGGCCAACTGGGCCTGGGATGAAGTCAAACCCCAGGTGCACCTGGTCTACCGCAACAAGGCGGAGAACGACCACCTGATCCTGTTATCCGAGGGTCGCCTGGTGAATCTGGGCAATGCCACCGGCCACCCCTCGCGCATCATGGACGGTTCCTTTGCCAACCAGGTGCTGGCCCAGATCCACCTCTACGGCCGGAAATTTGCCGACCTGCCGGCAGCCGGGAAAGCCGAACGGATCAGCGTCGAGGTGTTGCCAAGGAAACTGGACGAGGAAGTGGCCGCCGAGATGGTGCGCGGCTTTAATGGCGTCATCACCCGATTGCGCCCGGAACAGGCCCGCTACATCAATGTGCCCCTGGAGGGCCCCTACAAGCCTGAAAGTTATCGTTACTGATCACCGCTGCTGACCAACGCCGTCGCCAGCCTTAAAACCGGATGCAAGCCATGTCATCGCAATCGCAAATCAGTTTTGAGTTTTATCCGCCAAAAACCCCGGAAGGACGGGAGAAGCTGAAGCAGACCCGCCGGCAGCTGGCCACTCTCAAGCCGGAGTATTTTTCCGTGACCTACGGCGCTGGTGGCTCCACCCGCGAGCACACACGGGACATCGTCCTGGAAATCCACCGTGAGGGACTGGATGCGGCGCCCCATCTTTCCTTCGGCGGCGACAGCGAGGCGGAACTGCTGTCCCTGGTGAAAACCTATAAGGATGCCGGCATTTCCCGACTGGTCGCCCTGCGCGGGGACATGCCCTCGGGCATGGGCATGCAGAAGCTGGTCAACGCCAACGAACTGGTGGCGCTGCTG
>QJWQ01000171.1 GCA_003235325.1 Gammaproteobacteria bacterium
CCGACAGCACCTGCTATGACTTTCAGCAGCGTCGTCTTGCCGGCACCGTTGCGACCAAGAACACCGATGCGATTGCCTTTGCGCAGGGTCAGGCTGGCCTGGTCCAGCAATACCCGGGTACCGAAATGAAGAGAGACATGATCGAGGCGAAGCAACGGCATGGGGGGCTCGGGGGTGAATTACAGGGCGGGAATCATACCAGAGAGTCTGTTGGCTGCGCTCGTGATCAAAGGTGGTCATCCAGGCGCGATTCGAGGATGACGAACTTTTCATAGGGCTGCAATGACAGATCATGCGTGCAGCTTGCAAGGGAGTGACGGCGAAGACCGACTGCCATTTACCTCAATGGCTGGACGGAGCCCGTCTGGCGGTCGCTGGCTTCGTTTCAGTGTCTGCGTCCCCTTCGACCGTTGGCATCCGATCCGGCCTGTCCGCGCCCGATATTCCGACCGGCCAATCGCGTTTTTTGCTCATTGCCGGGACATGCTCCCTGCCCGAGTTCCAGAACCTTTCCATGGCAATATAGGTATAGGAGGCCGACCAACCCACCAGAAGCAGGCCGTTGAGGGCCTCAACACCGGCAAGCAGGCGAACCGGACCCGTGGGTGTAAGATCACCAAAACCCAGGGAAGTAAATGTCTCGGCGGAAAAATAAAAGCAACTGGCCAGCGACATGCCGATGGGGCCGCTGAGCGTACCGACATCCATATATTTGGCCAGCAGGAACAGAGCCGTGCCATATACACCGATTTCAATGGCATGAGCGGTAAAAGCGGTGAAAATCACGACAATCAGCTTGCTGCGGCTCGGTATCTTCAGGGTCGGAAGTCGCGCGTTGAGTGAGCCGAGAAATTCATAGTGAATCATTGTCGACAACGCGATCAACAAGGCACAGCAAGTAGCAGTGACAATCATAGTTTTAAGGCTCGGATCCAGCATCCAGGTTAGTGGCGATCACCCTTGTCCCGGCATTGTTCATCGGAACCAGTTACATATCCGCTCCTTCCAGTCACATTCCGGGCCCGGATTCTAATCTGCTCCGGTACTGATCAAACCGACAGTGCCGGACATCAGGTCAAGGCCAGAGGTTCTTCCTGCAACGCGGCCAATTGCTCCCTCAGCTCCAGAATGTGGTCTCCCCAATACCTGGCCGTATTGAACCAGGGAAAGGCCCGGGGAAAAGCCGGATCATCCCACCGACGGGCCAGCCAGGCACTGAAATGAATTATGCGCAAGGTTCGCAGGGCTTCGACAAACCGCAATTGCCGGGGTTCAAAATCATTGAACTCACAATAGCCATCGACGATTTCTGACAATTGTGCCGTCTGACGTCGACGGTCGCCGGATAACAGCATCCAGATGTCCTGGATCGCCGGCGCCATGCGGGCATCATCGAAATCCACGAAGTGAGCAGCGTCATCACGCCAAAGCATATTACCGGCATGGCAATCGCCGTGAACCCGAATCCGGTCTCTCGGTTCCAGTTGGGCCATGATCCGGTCCAGCGTCGCCAGCAGGTCATCGGTCAAACTGATATACGCGGCCTCAAGGTCAACGGGTATAAACTGCTGACGAATATAAGCCACTGATTCATAGCCAAAATTTTGCACATCCAGCGCAGGCCGCTGGGCAAATGGCCGAACCGCACCCACCAGGTGCATGCGACCCAGCATCTTGCCGAGACGGTATAGATTGTCAAGGTTGTCCAGTTCCGGCGCGTGACCTCCCCGGCGCGGGTACAGTGCAAAGCGGAAGTCGCCGCGGCTGTGCAGGCTGTTGCCGTCGCCATCTACCAGTGGACAGACCACGGGCAGTTCCTGATCCGCCAGTTCAAAACAGAACCGGTGTTCCTCAAGAATCTGGTCGTTGCTCCAGCGGGCCGGACGGTAAAATTTGGCAATCAAAGGCTGGGCCTGATCGATGCCCACCTGGTATACCCGATTTTCATAACTGTTGAGTGCCAACAACCGGCCGTCGCAAAGATGGCCACGGCTTTCAACCGCCGCCATGATCGAGTCCGGCGTCAGTGCGTCGAAAGGGTGGGAACCCTCGGGCCGAGCGTCGTTAACGGCGTCAATGGGGCCGTCGGCATCAGCGCACCCGTCATTCGCAAGCCGGTCCCTGGTAATCAGGTTGCCCGAAATGGTCTCGCCGGATTGTCCGCGTTTATTCTGGGGATGGGCCGCAAGGCGGTTGCCGCGAGTGTCTTCGTCGCTCTCGTCCAAGGAGGTTCAGGCCAGTCTGTCGAGGACGGTGGTGCTTTCCCGGACCAGGCCCACCAGTTCGGCGTCGAGCCGATCCCCCGGCGCCAGGGGCCCGACGCCTTCGGGAGTACCGGTCATCACCACGTCGCCGGGCATCAGGGTGAAAAATCCGCTGATATGGACCAGCAACTCCAGCACCGGAAACAGCATCAGGGCGGTATTGCTGTTCTGGCGAATTTCGCCATTCAGGGTAAAGCGAATCTGAATATTCTGCAGGTCGGCCACCTCGGTTGCCGGAACAAAGGCTGAGAGCACGCAGGAGCCGTCAAAAGCCTTGCATTTTTCCCAGGGCCAGCGGCGTTCTTTCAGGTGGCGCTGCAGGGCCCGAAGCGTCAGGTCCAGGCCGACGCCAACGCCGGCGACGGCTGTCTCAGCCTGCTCGATGGTGGCGCGACTTAGCCTTTCACCAATCAGCACGGTCATTTCGGCCTCATAATGGTGTTCGCCAAGGCCGGCGTCGATGGCCAACGGCCGATGCATGGACACAATGGCTGTGGTCGGTTTCATGAACAGGATGGGCTCATCGGGCGGGGCACTGTTCATTTCCAGAGCGTGGGCCGCGTAATTCTTGCCAATACAGACTACCTTTCCCGGCGGCAGCTGCAGATGGCGACCATCGGTGCCAAGGTGCCTGTAGGCGGTAGTCTGGGCGCTGTCTTCAGAAGAGACCACTCTGCAACTCCTTGCCATCGTTCAGGGCCAGCCAGCCCTTCACCACCCGGTAGATGTACCAGAGTACGACTACCGGCATCAGGAAAAAACCGATAACGATCAGGCAGAGAATGCCGCTGACTGCGAAACCCAGGAGGGTATAAAGCACGGTTTTCAACTGCCAGTTGAAGTGGGATTCGTAAAGGGTACCCTGAACCGCTTCCCGCTTGATCAAATTGACAAAGACACCGGCTATGACCGTAAAGCCGTTGACTAGAGCCAGCGCCTGCAACAGGTACACCAACTGGGTCAGGTTTCTCGCGTCCGCCGGTGATATCTGGCCCCGAGGCGTCATGTCAGCGTTCAAGTATTCCTCCCGCCATCCGTTCGTTTTGGCCAGCCGGTAGCTGTAGATTCTGACCTGCCACCTCGCTGTCAGCTCCCGTCGGGGCCCGTTAACTCGAATATCTTACCGGGATTCATGATGCCGTTGGGATCAAAGACCCGTTTTACGCCGCGCATCAACTCGATTTCACGGCGATCGCAGGTGGTGGCCAGATAGTCTTTTTTCAGCAGACCGATGCCGTGCTCTGCAGAGATGCTGCCCTTGAATCGCGCCACCAGTTGCACCAGCTCCCGGTTGACCTCGGAGCAGGCGGCGACAAAGTCCTCGAGTGGCCACTGTCCCGGTTTGAGAACATTCAGGTGCAGGTTGCCGTCACCGATATGTCCGAACCAGACCACCTCGAAGTCCCGGTAACGCTCTGCCACCAGGACATCCGCAGCTTGCATAAAATCGGGCATGTTGGCGACCGTCACTGACAGGTCATTCTTGTAGGGAGTCCATTTTGCAAGTGACTCGGAAATGCCCTCGCGCAGCCGCCAGAAATCGCGAAACTGTTGCGGCCCGCTGGCAAATACGCCTTCACTCACCCAACCCTGCTCCAGACAGTATTGCAACACCGCCCTGGCCTCAGCCATTTCCGTACCCGATGCCTGGTCAAACTCCACCAGGGCATGGAAAGGCCATGGGTCCTCGTATGGCGCCGGCAATCCCGTATGTTCCTTGACGCTGACCAGTGCCCTTTGGCTGAAAAATTCAAAGGCAGTGAGGTCCAGCCGTTGCCTGAACTGGCGCAAAACCTCCAGGACGGCGGCGAAATCCCGCAAGCCAAGGGCGAGCAGGCACAGGTCTTTTGGCGGCCGGGTCAGTTTCAGGGTCACCTCGCAGATTACTCCCAGAGTCCCCTCCGAACCGATAAACAGGTGGCGGAAATCGTAGCCGCTGTTGTTTTTCACCAGGCCGCGGTTGAATTCGAGAATGTCACCCGCGCCCGTGACCACTTTCAGTCCCAGCACCCAGTCCCGGGTGGAACCGTAACGAATGACCTTGATACCACCGGCGTTGGTGGCGATATTACCGCCAATCTGACAGGTGCCGACCATGGCGTAATTGACGGGATAATAGAAGCCCCGGTCCCGTGCGTGCTCCTGCACGCGGGCCGTGACCATGCCGGCCTCGCACGTAAGGGTGCCATCCACCGGATTGAAGTCCAGTAGCCGCTGCATGCGATTCATGGCCAGCACCATCTCACCCCGCTCCGCCACGGCACCGCCGCTGAGGCCGGTTCGACCGCCACTGGGCACGAGGGCGACGCCCAGGCGATTGGCCAGGTGAACCAGTTGCTGAACCTCGGGGATCGAGCCCGGCAGTACCACCACCGACGGCGCCGGTGACCAGAAGCTGGTGCGATCAACACCGCAACGCTGCAGGTCTTGCGGATCGGTGAGCACGGCATCGTGGCCAACGATGGCCTGGAGCCCGGCAAGTGTCGAGGTGTCCACGTCTAAACTGGAAGATCAACCCGGCCCCGGGCTCTGAGCCCGGGGAACGGTTCAGAGGACCGGGGTGATCTCAATTAAGGCTCGTATCGACCCAGAACTTGGCGCCCTTGATCGTGGCCTGCAAGGCCAGGCCGCTCTCGGTGAGCTGGTAGACGGTGACATTGCCGGCAATTTCCTCAATACCCACCGCGGCACCCTGACCGCCGGCCTTGGCAGCGGCATCGGCATTGCCGCCGAATACCCAGCCTTTCTGGATGAAGTGGTCGAGGCTACGGGGATTATGGAACACCATAACCACGCGGAAGTCCTTGAGGCCAATGCCCGGGCCAACACCCAACTCGCCCATCTTCATGTAGGTAGCCCTGCCGGTGCTGTTATCCACCACCATGCCGTAGCCGCCGCCGACGCTGGCGAGCAGCCAGTGTATTTTGGCGTTGCTGAAAACACCGTATCCCGACGCCTTGGCCATCTGGGCGCGAACGTCGGGCTTGATTCTGTAGAGGTCTTCAAGCACCTCGTTTTTCATTTCGATAATTCCCTGGCGCTTTTGGGCCGGGGTCTGTGATGGACTGACACAGCCCGAAGCCAGCATTACCAGGGCCACCAGCACAGCGACGAGGGGCAAACGGGGAACAAGGGAGCCTGATTTCATTATTGATTCTCCTTTGGGTAAATAGCACTGCAGAATACCACGAATTGGCATCCGACTGCCTCAGCTAACCGGAGTGGCTAACCCCGTCGGCGCCAGCGGTGAAAACGTGCCACCCAGTTCAGCAGAGTCCGGGGTGCGTGGGCCCGCTTCCACTCCCCGGCGGCAAATTTGTTGGCTTCGCTCAGGGTCGGGTAGGTATGGATGGTGCCGAGAATCTTGTTGAGACCCAATCCTCGCTTCATGGCGGTGACAAACTCGGTCAACAGGTCACTGGCGTGGACGCCGACGATAGTCACTCCCAGCACCTGGTCCTTGCCCCGTGGCGTCAGCACCTTGACAAAGCCTTCGGCGGCATTATCCGCGATGGCACGGTCCAGATCATCGATGCCATAGCGGGTAATCTCGTAGTCGATGCCCTGTTGCCGGGCATCCGCTTCGCTCAAGCCCACGTGGGCAACTTCCGGGTCGGTAAAGGTAGCCCAGGGAATCACCCGGTAATCGACCCTGAATTTTTTGATGTCGCCGAAGAGCGCATTAACGGTGGCATACCAGGCCTGGTGGGCCGCGGTGTGGGTGAACTGGTACGGGCCTGCGACATCGCCACAGGCGAGAATATTGGCAAAGCGGGTGCGCAGGTATTCGTCGACCACCAGGGTGCCGTTGGTGTTGCGTTCAATTCCTAGTTGATCCAGGCCCAGATTGTCAGTATTGGCCCGGCGGCCGACGGCGACCAGTACCCGATCGAACGCCACTTCCCGGGTTTCACCCCCGCACTCCAGCAGCGCCAGATGGTCCCCGTGCCGCTGTTCAAAACCCACGGACTTGTGGCCCACCAGCACCTCGATACCCTCATCGACAAAGCGCTGCTGGAGATAAGCCGAGATATCTTCGTCCTCCCGGGGCAGGATTCGCGGCATCATATCCACCAGGGTCACCCGGGAGCCCAGACGCCTGAACGCCTGGGCCAGTTCACAACCGATGGGGCCACCTCCCATGACCAGCAGGCGCCGGGGCAATTGCCGCAACTGCCACAGGTTGTCGGAGGTGAGGTAATCCACGGCGTCCAGTCCCGGAATGGGGGGCACAAGTGGCCGGGCTCCCGAAGCAATGACGATGCTGCGGGTATTGATAACCCGGTCGTGCACCCGTACCTGCCAGGGACCCAAAATTGTGGCCTCCCCTCGGATGCAGTCGACGCCAAGACCGGTGTAGCGTTCCACGGAATCGTGGGGTTCAATGGTGCTGATCACCTGCTGCACCCGTTCCATGACCCGGGCAAAATCAACACGGGGTTCTCCGGCGTCGATGCCCAGTTGCCCGGCCTTCCTGATCTCGACGACGGACCTGGCCGCCCGGATCAGCGCCTTGCTCGGCACACAGCCGGTATTGAGACAATCACCACCCATGCGGTCTTTCTCAACCAGGACCACTTTGCTTTTTACCGCCGCAGCAATATAAGCACTCACCAGCCCGGCACTGCCGGCGCCGATCACCACCAGATTGGCATCGAACGAGGCCGGCCTGGTATGGCCCCGGTAGGCGCGCCGTCTCTGGAAAAAGCCTACCAGGGCCCGGGCAACAAAGGGAAATACGGCCAGGAGCAGAAACGACAGCAGCAATCCCGGGGTCAGAATGCCGGAAACGCTGAATGTCTCGACAGCGCCCAGCTCCGCCCCGGCGTTGACGTAGACCATGGTCCCCGCCAGCATCCCCATTTGGCTGACCCCGTAAAAAGTCAGTGTTCGAATCGGTGTCAGACCAAAGACCAGGTTAATCACCCAGAAGGGAAAGACGGGTATCAGCCTCAGGCTGAACAGGTAAAAACCACCGTCCCGTGCCATACCCTCGTTGACTGTCTTGAGGTAACCGCCAAGGTGCTTCTGGATCCAGTCCCGCAACAGGATTCGGGAGAACAGGAAGGCCAGTGTGGCGCCGATTGAACTGGCAAAGGACACCAGCAGGGTGCCGGTCCAGAAGCCGAAAATCATACCGCCGATAATGGTAATGACTGCCCCCACCGGCAGTGAAAAAGCGGTAGCGATAATATAGAAACCAAAGTAGACCGCCGCGGTCAGCTGCGGCTGCCGGGAATAGAGTTCCTGGTAATAACTGACGCTCAGATAGCGTTCGCCCCCCAGCCAGAAGTAGGCGGCCAGCACCACTGCAATAACAACCAGAAGTGCAATCTTTTTAACCGGCATGCAGCTCCCTTCGCTTTGTGGGCTGGAATTGGCCAACCCTGAACTTTGCCGCCAATCCGGAGGCAGCTAACGACCGGATAGAGGACCGTGACTGGTGTCGCCGACTCGACTGACAGGTCACAACATATCAGCAGAGTGTTGAAAAAGTCTTCCTGTCTTTTCAACCTTCCCAAACGCTAAAAATCAATTATTCGTTTGCTCGGAAAATCAATCCGTTATCTGTCATTGATTTTACCGACACTTGCGTGTATCGGATCAGGCAGCCAAAAAGCTCTGCTTTTCATCAACCTGTAGGAGCAGGTCTTGTTCCATCGGTTCAATGCCCGGCATAATCACCAGCGGCTGTTGTCATACAATGGCCATGTTCTATCTTTATCGTCATCGGTTCAATCGACACAGAATAATCAAAAATGGACAACACAGTCTCCCCCATGAACACTGCCGAAGCGCCTGCAGCAGTCAATCTGGACAGTGCCGACTACTATATCAACCGCCACCTGAGCCTGATGAATTTCAATCTCCGGGTTCTGGAACAAGCGTTTAACGAGTCGTACCCGTTGCTGGAACGGTTTCAGTTTCTGTTGATATTCAGCAGCAACATGGACGAATTTTTTGAAATCAGGATGGCCGGGCTTAAACGCCAGATCAGTTTTTCACGGGAGACCATTATCGATGGCATGCGCCCCCAGGATGTCCTGAAGCAACTCAGCGTCATTTGTCACGAGGCCTTTGACCGCCAGTACCGGTTGCTGAACGAGATCATGCTTCCCCGCCTGGCGGCGGAGAGGGTGCGCTTTCTCGCCCGCAGTCAATGGCCACCTCAGGTGAGGGACTGGGCCCGGGATTATTTTCGCAGTCAGATCATGCCGGTCATCAGCCCCATCGGCCTGGATCCCGCCCACCCGTTCCCAAGACTGGTGAACAAGAGCCTGAATTTTATCGTCTCTCTTGAGGGCAAGGATGCCTTTGGGCGGGAGAGCGGGCTCGCCATCGTGCCAGCACCCCGATCCCTGCCGCGACTGATCAGAATTCCCGACAATCTATGTCAGGACGGCGATAATTTTGTTTTTCTGTCTTCCCTGATACACGCCCACATGGATGACCTGTTTCCGGGGATGAGCGCCACCGGGTGCTACCAGTTTCGCATCACCCGGGACGCCGACCTGGATTTGAATGCCGCCGAGGTGGAGGATATCGCCCGGGCCCTGCGGGGGGAACTGCATTCCCGCCGCTTCGGCAGCGCCGTTCGCCTGGAGGTCAGTTCCAGGTGTCCGGATGACCTGATCGCCTTCCTGCTAGAGGAATACAACCTCGGCGAGGACGAGGTCTACCGCATGGAAGGGCCACTAAATCTGCGCCGAATGATGGAACTGTTGAAGTTGCTGAACCGCCCGGATCTGGCCTGGCCACCCTTTACCCCCACCCTGCCCAAGGCGATGAAAGACAATCCCAATCTGTTTGAACTGATCGGTCGCGAAGATATTCTGCTGCATCACCCGTTTCAGTCATTCACGCCCATCATTGACCTGTTGCGCCAGGCAGCCCGGGACCCCAATGTGCTGTCGATCAAGATGACCCTGTACCGCACCGGTTCCACCTCCGAAGTCGTCAATGCCCTGCTGGAGGCCGCCAGAGCCGGCACCGAAGTCACCGTGGTCATTGAAATCAGGGCCCGCTTTGACGAGGAGGAAAATCTGCAGCTGGCCAGCAGTCTGCAGGAAGCGGGGGCCGTGGTGACCTACGGTGTCGTCGGCTACAAAACCCACGCCAAGGCGCTGTTGATCGTGCGCCGGGAACGGGGTGTGATGAAACGCTACTGCCACCTGGGGACCGGCAATTATCACCCGGGAAACGCCCGGCTTTACACTGATTACAGCCTGCTCACCGCCGATCCGGACCTTTGCCACGACGTCCACAAGATCTTTCAGCAACTCACCGGCATGGGCAGGGCCGAGCAGATCCAGAAACTGGCGAGCGCACCCTTCACCCTGCGAAAAAACCTGATCAAGTTTATCGAGGCCGAAGCCGAGGCGGCGAAAGCCGGCAAGCCGGCCCATATTATTTTCAAGGCCAACGCCCTGACTGACCCCAAGGTGATTCGAGCCCTCTACGGCGCCAGTAACGCCGGGGTCCGGATCGATCTGATCATTCGCGGCATGTGCTGTCTGCGCCCCGGAATTGCCGGGGTTTCCGAGAACATTGAGGTGCGGTCAATTGTTGGCCGCTTTCTGGAGCACAGCCGGGTTTACTATTTTCTCAATGCCGAGACCCGGGTGTACTGCTCCAGCGCCGATATCATGGAGAGGAACCTGTCCCAGCGTGTGGAAATTGCCTTTCCGGTGAGCAACCCCCGGCTTCTGGCGCGACTGCGCAGCGACCTGCAGACCTACCTCTCGGACAATACCCAGAGCTGGGTTTTGCAACCGGACGGTAATTATGTTCTGAGCCGGCCGGGCGATGACCAGCCCCCCTGCCAAGCCCAACAGGTCCTGTTGGAAAAGCTCGCCAACTGAAACCCAGGCCGGCACTCCTGTTCCGATCAATGCCCTCGGGGAAAAACCTTCAGGAAGATTCCGACCGGGGCTGATAGCCTGTGGTCAATGTATAACCAGCCTTGGCCAGCAGTGCCTCCTCCTGTTCCAGCGCCACCCGGGTCAGGGGGTGATGCTGCAACCAGCCTCGGGGGAATAACAGCTTCAACCGTTTTTTATTGTCTACCTCGAGCACGAAACAGGTGGTTTCCTCCATGGGCACGACAAACTTGAACAGTACTGCCAGGCGCAACAGCAGGCTAAGGCGTTCAAGACTCGGCCGCATGGTCCCGACCCCGGCCGCCAGTTCGGCGACCGGAAATTTGCGCCGGTGGCTGCGCACCAGTAACGCCAGTTCCGCCTGTTCAATTCTGGAGAACCCCTGCAAGTCGGAGTTTGTCACCAGGTATTGCCCGTGCTTGTGAAACTGGGTGTGGGACACCGCCATGCCGATTTCATGGAGCCTGGATGCCCAGGACAGCAAATCCCGGTCTCCCGGTGTCAGGGTCCAGGTTTGACGCACCATGTCGAACAGTTGCAGCGCCATGTCCTCCACATGCCGGGCGCGGGTCTCGTCGATGCCATAGCGTTGCATCAGGGCATTGACGGTACGCTCACGGACATCTTCGTGGCTCTGACGGCCGATAAGATCGTAGATGACTCCCTCCCTCACGGCGCCGGTTGACGTGTGCATAACATCGATCTCCAGTGCATCAAAAAAAGCGCAGGTTATAGCGACGCCGGCGGCAAAGACATCGCGGCGCTTCTCTCCGAGCCCCGGCAGGTCGGCCAAGGATTCGAAGGTCTTATGTTTGAGTACAACATCCCGCAGTTTGTGCAGATTTTCGGCGCTGATCCCGGCTGTCGCCCAGCCGTGAGCGACAATGACGCCCTCGATGGCCCGCAGAGTACCCGAAGAACCGACGGCATTACTCCAGCCCCTTTCACAATATTCCCTGCAGATATACGAAACTTCACTGCTGGCAGCCAGATAGGCCGACTCAAAATTTTTACGGTTGATAACACCGCCGGCAAAGTAGCGATCGCTGTAGGAAACGCAACCCATGTGCAGACTTTCCATCAGACGTGCCTCAAATCTTTCACCGATGATAAATTCGGTACTGCCGCCGCCGATATCGACCACCAGTCGAGCATAGTCATCATCGGCCAGGGTATGGGCCACTCCCAGGTAGACCAGGCGCGCCTCTTCCCGACCCGGGATGACTTCCACCATCTGCCCCATGATGTCTGCGGCGGCCCGCCGAAACTGGCTGCCGTTTTTGGCGGCACGCAGGGCATTGGTGCCGACGATTCGGACCGCGCCGGGTTTGTAGCTGTCCAGCGCCTGGCGAAACCGTCGCAGGCAATCCAGTCCCCGGGCCACAGCCTCTTCGCTGAGCATGCCATCCTTCATGCCGGCGGCGAGTTGAACCCTGTCGGCGAAACTTTCCAGCGGCCGCACTTCGCCGTGCTCGACTTTGGCCACCACCATGTGGAAACTGTTGGAACCCAGATCGACCGCCGCCAGCAGTGAGCTGTCTTTATTGTTATTGGTCTCATTCATAAAGCTCATAACCTGAAGTTGGTGTGAAGTCCCCGTATCTAGCCGGGACCCGGGGCGATCACCGTGATTGTTCGTTCACCCATGACAGTGATATTATCCCCCACCATTCTACCCACCAATCCCAAGATTCAAAGCACTTAACGTGGAGAAAACCATGAGTGACCATATTGTCCACACCACCGACGCCAATTTCGAAACCGATGTTTTGAAATCTGACCTGCCTGTACTGGTCGATTTCTGGGCTGCGTGGTGCGGACCCTGCAAAATGATTGCACCGCTGCTGGATGAACTGGCCAAAGGCAACACCGGCAAGCTCAAGATTTGCAAGCTCGATGTCGACAGCAATCCCCAGACCGCGGCCAAGATGAACGTTCGCGGCATCCCGACACTGATGCTGTTCAAGGGCGGCAGCCTGGAAGCCACCAAGGTGGGCGCCCTGTCAAAATCCCAGTTGCAGGAATTCGTCGACAGCAGTATCTGAACCCCAGGGGACTGGTGAATCTGTGAGCCAGTTCCAACTTTTCAGCCCGGCATACCAGCCAGCCAAAATTTAATTTGCCATTTGACTATCGGAGAGTATACTTCGGGCAACCACTCGCAGCCTTCCCACGATATCCAGCAAGCAAAACCACGGCTTCCCGGCCGAAACAACATTATAAATTGCGGATAATCTCTTCATCGGGTGAAGGCTATTTACGGCTTCCAACCACTTTCCCAATCCAACAAAAAGACTCGACTCGCCTTCTCACCTTTATGAATCTTACTGACCTCAAAACAAAACCGATTGCCGAACTGATCGAAATAGGCAACGAGACCGGTCTGGAAAACCTGGCCCGGTCCCGCAAGCAGGACATCATTTTCGCCATTCTCAAGCGCCACGCCAAAAGCGGCGAGGACATCTATGGCGACGGCGTGCTGGAAATTCTGCCCGATGGCTTCGGTTTCCTGCGCTCGGCGGACGCCTCCTATCTGGCTGGTCCGGACGATATCTATGTCTCCCCCAGCCAGATTCGCCGGTTCAACCTGCGAACCGGCGACAGTATTTCCGGCAAGATTCGCCCCCCCAAGGAAGGCGAGCGCTATTTTGCCATGCTCAAGGTTGACACCATCAACTTTGACAAGCCGGAAAATGCCCGCAACAAGATTCTGTTTGAAAACCTGACACCGCTGTTTCCCGACGAGCGCCTGCCCCTGGAAGCCGGCAACGGCAGTTCAGAGGACCTGACCGGCCGCATCATCGACCTGGTATCACCCATCGGCAAGGGCCAGCGGGGCCTGATCGTGGCGCCGCCCAAGGCGGGCAAGACCATCATGATGCAGCACATCGCCCAGGCCATTACGCGCAACAATCCCGAGTGCATTATGATCGTGCTGCTGATCGACGAACGCCCGGAGGAAGTCACCGAGATGCAGCGCACGGTCCGGGGCGAAGTCGTGGCCTCCACCTTTGATGAGCCCCCCGCCCGTCATGTCCAGGTGGCGGAAATGGTGATTGAAAAGGCCAAGCGACTGGTGGAACACAAGAAAGACGTGATCATCCTGCTCGACTCCATAACCCGTCTGGCCCGGGCCTACAACACGGTGCAACCCTCCTCCGGCAAGGTCCTCACCGGCGGTGTCGACGCCCATGCCCTGGAAAAGCCCAAGCGTTTTTTCGGCGCCGCCCGCAATATCGAGGAAGGCGGCAGCCTCACCATCATTGCCACGGCCCTGATCGATACCGGCTCCAAGATGGACGAGGTGATCTACGAGGAATTCAAAGGAACCGGCAATCTGGAACTGCACCTGGACCGGAAGATAGCCGAGAAACGCATATTTCCGGCCATCAATATCCGCCGCTCCGGTACCCGCCGGGAAGACCTGTTGATGGGCGAATCGGAAATGCAACGGGTCTGGATTCTGCGCAAATTGCTACACGACATGGAAGATGTCTCCGCGACGGAATTTATCGTCGAGAAGCTGAAAAGCTTCAAGAACAACGACGAGTTCTTCAATGCCATGAAACGCAAGTAAATGGTGAATTGATCTTCCCATAAGCCCATTTTCGCCGGCGGGTTTTTTGTCTCGGAAGATTCAATTTTATTCAGGACCGGGAGAGATTGTTGGCCCCGGTACCGGCTTCAGCTGGTGAGTTGCAGGTAGGCCCGCCAGTTGAAGAGGCCCGCAGCCAGAATCAGTCCCGCCGTGATAAACCACTCATTACCGCGCCAACCCAGGTGCGACCAGATATAGTGATGCAGGAACTCCTGCCACTGCACCGGCTGACCGGCCTGCCTGCGCAGCCAGATTTCCAGATCCGTCAAAGGACAGCGCCAGCCCACCAGCATGATGGCCACGGCATAAACAAAACAGCTGAAGTGCACCCAGATCATCCAGTCCCACCGGTATGCCGCCAGCCCGCCCGCCAGAACAAAGGCGACAAAGCCGAAGTGCAGGATCGCGATAATGACCGCCAGAATGGCGTAGTGCATGGCTCACCCTCCGGAGGTGGCTAGGACCAGCGCCCAATCTACACCCGTACCAATATTTTTGCACCCGCAGCCGGCGCCAGCCTGCTTGCAATGACCGCCCTATCCAGTGACACTTTGACGCTCTCAATTCCGGACCCTGTCTGCCATGGCTCTTAACGATTTACGGCAATTTATCCAGTTACTGGAAAGCCGTGGGGAACTCAGGCGTATTACCACCCCGGTCAACCCCCGACTGGAAATGACCGAGATCTGCGACCGCACCCTGCGCAGGGCCGGACCGGCCCTGCTGTTCGAGAATCCCGTGGGCTTTGACATTCCTGTGCTCTGCAACCTGTTTGGCACCCCGGAAAGGGTGGCCCTCGGCATGGGCCAGGAGAACACAGCGGCACTGCGGGAAGTGGGTCGGTTGCTGGCGTTTCTGAAGGAGCCGGAGCCGCCCAAAAGCATGAAGGAACTCTGGTCCAGGCGCCATGAATTCCGTCAGGTGCTTAATATGCCGGCCCGGGAGGTGCGCAATGCGCCCTGCCAGGAAGTGGTGCTGGAGGCGGAAGCAGTTGACCTGGGCCGGTTACCGGTGCAAACCTGCTGGCCCGGCGATGCTGGTCCGCTGATCACCTGGCCCCTGGTGGTCACCCGGGGTCCCGACAAAGATCGCCAGAACCTGGGCATCTACCGCATGCAGGTGATCGGCCGCAACCGGGTCATAATGCGCTGGCTGTCCCACCGGGGCGGCGCCCTGGATTTTCGTGACTGGCAGCGGCAGTATCCGGGCCAGCCGTTTCCGGTGGCGGTGGCCCTGGGGGCCGATCCGGCCACCATACTCGGGGCGGTCACCCCCGTACCGGACAGTCTGTCCGAATATGCTTTCGCCGGCCTGCTGCGGGGTGAAAAGACCGAAGTCGTCGGTTGTGCAGGTTCCGATTTGCAGGTGCCGGCAACAGCGGAATTCATCCTCGAGGGCCACATTCACCCGGATGACACCGCCGAGGAAGGGCCCTTTGGCGACCACACCGGTTACTACAACGAGGTGGACCGCTTTCCGGTGTTTACCATTGACCGTATCAGCCATCGCCGGGATCCCATTTACCACAGCACCTATACCGGGCGCCCCCCCGATGAACCGGCAATCCTGGGCCTGGCTCTGAATGAGGTCTTTATTCCCCTGCTGCAAAAGCAGTTTCCCGAAATTGTTGATTTTTACCTGCCGCCGGAAGGCTGCTCCTACCGTTTTGCCGTGGTCACCATTCGCAAGCAGTACCCCGGCCATGCCAAGCGGGTGATGATGGGGGTCTGGTCCTTTCTGCGCCAGTTCATGTACACCAAGTTCGTCCTGGTCACCGACGATGACATCGACGCCCGCAACTGGCAGGACGTAATCTGGGCCATGACCACCCGCATGGACCCGGCCCGGGATACAGTGGTGGTGGAAAACACCCCCATCGACTACCTGGACTTTGCCTCGCCGGTTTCCGGACTCGGTTCCAAGATCGGCTTCGACGCCACCAGCAAGTGGCCCGGGGAAACCAGCCGGGAATGGGGCAGCGCCATCGCCATGGATACCGCCGTACGGGAGCGGATCGACCAGCTCTGGGATTCACTGGGAATTGACTGAATGGAACAGCCGGTGCTGAACAACCTGTTTACCTGCCTGCCCGAGGGAGCCGATATCGAGGTTTTTGAAACCCTGGCCCAGAACCGGCAGCTAAAACTGGAACGGATTCTGTCCCGAGGCCACTGTGCAAACCCGGCGCACTGGTATCAGCAGGAAACAGACGAATGGGTATTATTGGTTCAGGGGGCCGCCAGCCTTCAGTTCGATGGCCAGCCACAGCCGATGCACCTCAGACCGGGCGACTACCTGCTGATTCCAGCCGGTCAGCGCCACGCCGTCACCTGGACCGATCCGGATATCGATACGCTCTGGCTGGCGCTTCATTTTCAACCGGACAAGCCTTGAACACTGAACCGGGAGTTCTGTTTCAGGAAGCCCGGAAATAACGCTGTTCGTGGGCCAGCAACCAGCGCTTGCGATCGATACCGCCGGCATATCCGGTGAGGCTACCGTCCCTGCCCACCACCCGATGACAGGGAACGATGATAGCCAGGGGATTGCGGCCACAGGCGGCGCCCACGGCCCGGGTTGCCGTCGGCGCACCGATGCTGGCGGCAATTTCGCCATAGGTCCGGGTCTCGCCATAGGGGATCGCCATCAGCGCCTTCCATACCTTTTTCTGAAAGGGCGTACCCCGGGCGGCCGTCGGCAGGTCATGGCTGCCCCGTTCGCCACGAAAATAGGCCTCCAGGGCGGTCAGCAGTCGCCGACCGGACGCTGACACCGGCGGGCCGGGATCTGAGGCACCCCTGTCCGGGGACGCTGAATCGTCGTAGTCGATAGAGGTAACACCTCTGTCCGTATCGCTTTCCAGCCTTATAACGCCGATTGGCGTGTCCATCCAGCAAGTCTCTGCAATCATTTTTATGTCCTCCGCACGTTCCTGTCCCGGTGCTGATCGCCGTGTTCTTGCGGCGTTTATGCCTGAACAAAGTAGTCGCCGGTCACAGATTTGTCATATTTGCCGTTTATATTAGAGCCATGAACAGAATCCAGATAAAAACTCATAAGCTGTTTACACCGGTTCAACGCCTCGACCTGAGAGTCTTCAATTGGTGCAGGAACCGGAAAAGCCTTCAACCTATAGCGGCCACCGCAAGGTTGATCTCCCGAACCGCCGATGGCTACTTCTACCCGATTCTGGCGGCTATTATAAGTCTGGCCGATCCAGGGCCCGGTGGCCAGTTATTCCTGGCAATGGCCATTGCCTTTGCGGTCGAGCGACCGCTCTATTGGGTGCTGAAAAACAGTTGCCGCCGCAATCGGCCAGCAAAGGCCATACCCGGTTACCAGAGCTTTATTACCGCTTCCGACCAGTTCAGTTTTCCCTCCGGTCATACCTCCGGGGCCTTTCTGACCGCCACCCTGCTTTCGGCATTCTACCCTCAAGTGACCCTGATGGTTTATATCTGGGCCACCTTTGTGGGTATGTCCAGGGTAGTCCTGGGCGTGCACTTTCCCAGTGACACCCTGGTTGGTGCCGGCATGGGCTCCCTGATGGCATGGTGTGCCCTGGTCTGGGTCGCGGTCTGATGAAAATCCTTTACGGCGTCCAGGCCACGGGCAACGGCCACATCACCCGCGCCCGTGCAATGGCGCCGGCACTCAGGTCGGCGGGTATCGAGGTGGACTTCCTGTTTTCCGGACGCCCCCGGGAAGACCTGTTCGAGATGGATAGCTTTGGTGAATTTGACTGCCGGACCGGTCTGACCTTTGCCTCCCGAAACGGCCGGATCAGCACCCTGGGCACCCTCACGAGCTGTCGGCCGCTGCGCCTGCTACGGGATATACGTTCACTCCGTTTTGCCGACTACAACCTGGTGGTCACCGACTACGAACCGATCACAGCCTGGGGTGCCCGGCAGGCCGGTGTGTCGGCTATCGGTATCGGTCACCAGTACGCATTTGAGCAGGCTATCCCCCAGCACCGGGGTTCGCTTGCCCGGCGGTTGGTGATGCGCAACTTTGCGCCGGCGAAAAGGGCCCTGGGACTGCACTGGTACCATTTTGGCGCGCCTATTTTGCCGCCGATAGCACCGATTGAACCGATCTCGGTCGATACCCGGGAGCGGGTAGTTGTGGTCTACCTGCCCTTTGAGTCCACTGCCGCCATTTCCGCCCTGGTGCAGGACTTTACCCCGTTTTCGTTTATTGCCTACCACCCGGAGGCTACACCTGGCACCCAGGGCAATATTGAGTGGCACCGGCCCGGCAGGGAAACCTTTCAGAGGGATCTGGCCAGCGCTGGCGGTGTTATTTGCAACGCCGGCTTCGAACTGGCCAGCGAAGCGCTACAACTGGGCAAGAAACTTCTTGTGAAACCCATGGGTGGCCAGCCGGAGCAGGCATCCAACGCCCAGGCCCTGGAATTACTGGGCCTGGGATCCGTCATGGAACAACTGGATCCGTCTGTAGTGGCCCACTGGTTACAGCAGCAGCAACCGGAAAAGGTGGTCTATCCCGATGTGGCGGCAACGGTCAGCCGCTGGCTTGCCAACGGCGGCGTCGGCGACATTGCTGATCTGTCCCGGGAACTCTGGCTTCAGACCCGATTCCCAAAGGGTTTCAGCCAAATGGGAGAATCCGGGGAATGCCTGACTTCACCTTCCACACTTCACCGGACCTGAACAACGTCTGGCTTGCAGAACCTGTCAGCCGCTGGCTGGCCAGCAGCACCAGCAGCGATTATTTCGATCTTTCCCGAGAGCTCTGGCTGCTGACCCGATTCCCAAAGGGTCTTAGCCACCATCAGGGAGCCCGGTATTGTCAGGATTCGTCAACCTCATCGAAACAGGGCTGACAGCCGTCTGGCTGTTCGAATTTATCCGGGGCCAAAGGGATCGATGCGCCGGATTTGCGCTGGTCCTGAACCGTTGGAGCAACCACTCCCGCAGACGGGGCCGGTTGCCTTACTGGTCAGTGGCCTGTTCCACCAGCAATGGCCAAGGAATGCCCGGGATGCCATGGACTGCTTTCTCTTTTGCAATGTCGGTGGCTAGCTCCATGGCCGCTTCGACTGGTGGAGCACAAACGGGTAACCGGGCCGGGGAGACCTGAAGCAGGCCGTTCGACCAGAACCGGCCAGCCATTACCAACGGGCCCTCCAGCCCCTGCGCGTGACCGCCCGCCAGTCTTCCAGCAGCAGGCGTTGCCAGCGTTCCGGTACGGGCTTGCCCTCCTGCTTTCGTCAGCTTCGCCACCCGTTAACTTGTTGAATTTCCGTATTGCCGCCGTTCGGTTATCGGTTAAACTGTCGCCCACCCGGGGCATACCCCTGTCCAATTCGATGCCAATACCGTTGAAAAGGAACCGACAATGACGCTCTACATTATTGAAAACGACCGGGAACAATTTCTTACCAAAACTCTTGAATGGGATTATGGTTGCAAGGCGGACGAGCTGTTCAAAACGCCCCACAGAGACGTTGCCCTTAACCAGCTGATCGAACTCAATACCCGTGATATCGGCCTTCGTGCTCACCTCCTGGAGTGCGAAGCCGACGGCGGGGGCCGTCCGCTGATGCCGGCCCGGCCCAGCAAATCCGTCGCCTGAGCCGGCATCAGCGGAGCCACTTTGCCCGATTTCACCGACCGTCTCGGCCACCTGTCGCAACCGGAAAACCTGGACAGCTTGCGCGGCATCGCCCGTGGCGTGGAGAAGGAA
The DNA here is from genome assembly GCA_003235325.1 of Gammaproteobacteria bacterium. GTDB lineage: Bacteria > Pseudomonadota > Gammaproteobacteria > Pseudomonadales > Porticoccaceae > SZUA-272. Next base: position 19,455 of record QJWQ01000171.1, read on the forward strand.
AGCCTGAGGGTCACGGGCCGGGGACAACTGGCCCGGACACCACACAGCCCACTCCTGGGCTCCGCCCTGACCCACCCGGCGATTACCACGGATTATTCCGAAGCCCTGCTGGAATTTATCACACCACCCACGTCATCAGTGGCCGAGGTACTGGCCACTCTGGAGGATATCCACCGATTTACCTACCGGCAGATCGACGAGGAATTGCTCTGGGTTCACAGCATGCCCTGTGTTCTTATCGGTGACGACAATATACCGGTGGCCCGTTACGGCAGCTCCAATATCGGTCGCATGAAGACCATATACAGACTCGGGCTGGGGCACCGCTATGGCCGCTCGATGCAGACCATTGCCGGTATTCATTACAACTGGTCGCTGCCCGACGTCAGCTGGCAACTGTTACAGGTCATCGAAGACAGTTCAGTCAATTTGCAGGAGTTCAAATCCCGCCGCTACTTTGATCTTATCCGGAATTTCCGTCGGTATTTCTGGCTGTTGATCTACCTGTTCGGCGCCGCTCCCGCCGTCTGCCGGTCCTTCGTCGCGGGCCGACCACATCGTCTGGTGCCCTTTGGCAAGGACGTCAACAGTCTGCACACACCCTACGCCACCTCGTTGCGCATGGGCGATCTCGGCTACCAGAGCCTGGCCCAGCGGTCACTGCTGATCAGCTACAACAACCTGTCAGGCTACCTGCAATCCCTGCAACAGGCGCTGACGCTGAAGTACCCGAAATATGATTCGCTGGGAACCCGGGATGCTCATGGCAACTACCTGCAACTCAGCACCAGCCTGCTTCAGGTTGAGAACGAGTTCTACAGCAGCATTCGGCCCAAGCGCACAACCCGGACCGGCGAAACCCAGTTCAAGGCCCTGGCAGTGCGCGGTGTCGAGTATATTGAGGTGCGCTGCATCGATCTCAATCCTTTTCAGCCCGTGGGCATTGATGCCCGGCAGATGCAATTTCTTGACATCTTTCTGCTCTATTGCCTGCTGGCTGACAGTCCGGAATCGGATACCCATGAATACCACAATATACTCGAGAACCAGACAGACATCGTCTATCGCGGACGAGACCCGCAACTGCAACTGAGAGGACGTCAGGGTGCTGCAACCGTTGCCACCTGGGGCAAGTCCCTGTTTGCCGACATGCAGCCCGTGGCCGAACTGCTGGACCGGGCCAACGGCAATCAGGTCTATGGCCAGACGCTGAAGCAGTTGCAGCCGCTGTTGCAACACCCGGAACGAACGCCATCGGCCAGGATACTGGCTGAAATGGCGGAGAACAATCTCTCCTATTTCCAACTGGCCCTTAACCATGCCCGTGAACACCGCGACTACTTCCTCGGCTCGCCCCTGAATCCCGAGGTTGAAGCCAGATTCAGGGAGATGGCCCGGACATCCCTCGTCGTCCAGCAAGCGCTCGAGGCCGGGGACAGCCTTGATTTCGAGTCCTTTCTCGGCAACTATTTTCAGCAGTACCAGCTTCGGATCGGTGAATGAATTACCTGGCGCACATCTACCTGTCGGGGCCGGATCCGGAACTTCAGGTGGGGGGGCTGCTGGGTGATTTTGTCAAGGGCCCCCTCGTCGGCCAGTATCCGATAGCGATAGAGCGCGGCATTCAATTGCACCGAATGATCGACAGCCACACTGACAGTCAGCCTCTGGTTCAGGCTGCGGCGGCGTCCATGGCCAAACCCTGGCGACGTTATGCCGGCATTCTGCTGGACATTTACTTCGACCACCTGCTGGCCAGCCAGTGGTCTCGCTTTCACGATCAGGCACTGGAGGACTTTTGCCAGGATTTTTACCGGCATCTGCATCGGCACAGTCGCTTGCTGCCCCCCAGGGCTCTGCACTTCAGCAGGGTTGCACCGGAAGTGGCCTGGCTGGAAAGCTATGCCCGGGCTGATAGAATTCCGCAGATGCTGAACCGGGTAGGCCAGCGTTTTCGTCAGCCGGTACCATTGCAGAACGCCTGGCTAACACTGGATAGCCACCGACAACAGCTGTCGGAAACCTTTGACACCCTGTTGCCATTGCTGGTGAACTTTGCCGAGCGCAAACGCTCCGAAGCCACCTGAGCAATTTTCGGCGAGGACTGAAAAGATGATTAACCCGATGGTTGATCGTGCCGGTAATAAACAATACAGGCATGGATCGGCAGACTCATGCAAGGTCGACAGGAACTATTCAATCACCAGCTTGTTAATCACCAGTTTGAAATCATCCGGGAATCCCTAATGCCCAGTCACCGCAGTGTTTTTTTGATTATCGCCCTGTTCTGTGGGGGCCTGATAGCTACCGCCCTCTACATGCAGCATGTCATGGGCCTGAACCCCTGTTACCTCTGCATCGTACAGCGGGTATTTGTCATCCTTACCGGCCTGATCGCAACAGTAGCCTTTATCCACAATCCCGGCACCAGGGGGCTCAGGATTTACAGCGGTTTAACCCTCGCCGGCGCCCTCGGCGGTGGCGGCTTTTCCATACGACAACTCTGGTTGCAAAGCCTGCCGGAAGACCTGGTGCCCGCCTGCGGTCCGCCTGCCGACTATCTGTTTGACGCTTTTCCCCTGACCGATGCCCTGTCCATGCTGCTGCGTGGTGATGGCAACTGCGCCGAAATCCAGTGGACTCTGTTCGGGCTCAGTATCCCGGCCTGGACCCTGATGGCGTTTGTCACAATCGCGTCGGTCAGCCTGTGGCAATTGCTGCGCAAAAACTGAAGGCCCTGGCCAGGGGTTTTCTGTTCCTGGTTTTATTCCAGTTGGCAGGGGAAGTCCTGGTTCGACTGCTATCGATACCATTTCCGGGGCCGGTGGCCGGCATGGTGCTGCTTCTGGTCGCGCTGCAGTTTTTCTCGAGGGGCGTGCCGGACTGGCTGTCACAGACCGCAAGCCGCCTGCTGGGACTTTTGTCCCTGTTTTTTCTTCCGGCCAGCGTCGGCATTTTTTACCTTCAGGACCGTCTGGCCAGCCAGTGGCCGGCCCTGGTGGCCGCTGTTCTGGCGGCGACGCTGATCTCCCTGGCCATCACCGCCCTGTTGATGAACCGGCTGTTGGCCAGGGATGGCAATGGCCACTGAAATGACGGCAACTTTGCTGTGCTGCGGTCTGGTGCTGATTTCCTGGTGGCTGGCGCTGCAACTGTTCAGACTGTGCCGGAGCCTGCCCCTGCTGCGGCCATTACTGCATCCCCTGGTAACCGGCGCCATCCTGATCGCCCTGGTGCTCGAGTTTGGCAATATTGATTACCGGTACTTCAATCATCACAGCCAATTGTTTTACTGGTTGCTGGGGCCCGCCACTGTCGCCCTGGCCCTGCCACTACATCATGAACTCAAGCGACTGCAGGCGGTCGCCCGGCCGGTGCTGCTAACGCTGCTGGTTGGCGCCATTATCTCGCCGGCGATCGCGATTCTGCTGGCCTGGTGCCTCGATGGGGAGACGCTGCTGTTACCCCTCAGCACCAAGTCGGTTACCACAGCCATTGCCCTGGGCATTGCCGATATCATCGGTTCGGTGCCGGAACTGGTGGCCACGGTGGTCATTTTTACCGGAGTCACCGGGGCCATGCTGGGACCGGCGCTGCTGCGCCGCCTGGGTATCAGCGATGAAAGGGTGCTGGGATTCAGTCTGGGGCTCAATGCCCACGGTATCGGCACCGCCCGGGCCTTTGAGGTAAGTCCCCGCTGCGGCGCCTGGGCCAGCCTGGCCATGTGCCTGACCGGACTGCTGACCACGGCCTTGCTGCCGCTGGCTATTCGTCTGCTGGAGTAGCCACAGCCCCAGGACATTGCCAACAATGTCGGAACCCTGCGTTAGTCTGTGCCAACGGCAGCACCTGATCAGCCAATAAAAAAGCCCCGTGCGGGGCTTTTTTATTGGCTGTTTGCCGAGTCAGCGACATTTTCCAGCCGTTTTAACCGAACGGGTTACCGACGGGTATCAATTTACCGCCGATTCGGCTTCTGCCCCGGTTTCGGATTCTGCCTTCGGATCAGGCTTGGTATTGTCTACCGCAGCCCGAAGCAGTTCGACTTCAAATATCAGCGCCTGGTTTGGACCTATGGGGCCACCGGTGCCGCCGGGACCATAGGCCAGCGACGGCGGGATATAGAGTTCCCACTTGGAGCCTTCCTTCATCAGTTGCAGTGCCTCGGTCCAGCCGGGAATGACCTGGGTAACGATGAACTGGGCCGGCTGTCCGCGCTTGAAGGAACTGTCAAATTCGGTACCGTCTATCAGGGTACCCTTGTAATTCACTTCCACCATGGCATCGGCTGCCGGCGTTGGTCCACTGCCTTCCACCAGCACCTTGTACTGAAGGCCGCTGTCCAGTGTAACCACACCCTCTTTGCCGGCATTTTCCGTCAGGAAAGCTTCGCTCTTGGCATTGTTTTCGGCAGCTAACTTGGCCGCAGCTTCAGCCTGAGCCTTCCGGGCCGCCATTTGCTCTTGCTGGAAGGCCTGCATTACGGCCATGACTTCTTCCTGGCTCAGGGCGGATTCGTTGCCGGCAATGGCATCACTCAAACCCCTCGAAAAAGCGGCGGGATCAATATTGATTTTCTCGGCACTCATCTGGCCACCGATGTTCTGGCCAAACAGATAGCTCAGTTTTTGGTCATGGGTGGTGAGTTCAGCCAGGCCTGCAGTCTCTTTCTCAGCCGATGCAGCAGTCTCTCTTTTTGCCTGCTGGTCACAACCGGCGAGAGCCACGGCGACGGCCAGGACACAGGCAAGTCGGTTTATCTTCATGGGTTTTCCCTTATCTGTAGATTCAAGGTAGGTAAAGCGCAAGGGGCGCATCTTACCTGAATCAGCCACCGAACCACAGGGGTGAACAACATTTTTCAACCAGAGGATTCTGGCCCGGCCTGGACTGGTCCGGCCCGGTAAAGCCCAGCCGGCGGAAATAGACCTCCAGATTGGTGGCAACGGCATTTCGGCAATCAGCCGTTGCCAGGGATTGGCGACGCCACCAGTCGTAAAGCAACTGTTGTTCCTTTTTTTCCGCTTCCAGCTCCTGCTGCAACAGGGACTGTCGGCGCAGTTGCTCCTCGGCCGTTTTTCCGGACACTTTTCTTCGACGCTGTCGCAATTTCAGGATTTCCTGCTCTCGCACGGGCTCTACTACTGCTATCAGCCATTCGATTTTTTCCCCGGTCAGGATCTGGCCTAGGCTGCCGACCCAGCCACAGAATAACAACAGGTTGACATCGATACCCTGGCGCTCCTGCAGCGCCAGGCAGTAATCCCTGACCTCGTCGATGGCGTACAGAGCTGTGGAAAACTCCCAGAATTCGTTGACAGCCTTGTCTGTATTCATGCCGTCTTTATTTCAGATTCCGGGTCAGGAGACGTGCTGCCGGTCTTCTCGAACAGTAAATCCCATACACCGTGGCCGAGGCGTTGCCCCCGGAGTTCAAATTTGGTCCGGGGCCGAAACTCAGGGCGTAAATGGTAACCGCCGTGCTCCGCCAGATTGCGGAAGCCGGAGGCCCGGCGCATCACTGCCAGCATATGCTCCGCATAGGGTTGCCAGTCCGTCGCCAGATGCAGCAAGCCGCCGGGCTCGAGCTTTTTTCTGATGATTTCCACAAATGGCGGCTGAATAATACGGCGTTTGTGATGCTTTTTTTTGTGCCAGGGATCGGGAAAATAAACCTGAACCCTGGCCAGGCTGTTATCGACTATACAATCCTGCAGGACGTCCAGCGCATCCGCCATATAGACACGCAGATTGTCGATGCCCTGCAAAGCGGCGCAGTTGATCAGGCGACCCACCCCGGGGGGGTGGACCTCCAGGCCGACAAAATCCTTGTCGGGCTCCGCCGCCGCCATGGCCAGCAATGAATCTCCCATGCCAAACCCCACTTCCAGTACCACCGGTGCCCGGCGCCCGAACAGGTCAGGCCAGTTGGCGGGCCCGGCAAACAGACTCAGACCATAGTGAGGCCAGTGGCAGTCAAAGGCACGCCTCTGGGCCTCCGTGATCCGGCCGGCCCGGATGACATAACTGCGAATGGATTTGGTTTTATATTCCGGTCGAATTTCCAAGCGAACCTTCATACTGGTCGATCACAGTGGTCAGCACACCTGACAGGCGGGCCTGGCCGTGAAACGATGTCCTGGAGGATTCAGGCATGGCGATTTTCCTGGCGGCAAAATGCCACCACCAGTACCAGCCAGCCGGCCAGAAAGCAGATTCCCCCCACCGGCGTGACTGCGCCGAGAAATTCCAGTCCGGTCAGCACCAGCAGGTACAGGCTGCCGGAAAACAACAGCATACCGAGTCCCAGTAATCCCGCCGCCGTAATCCCATGACGGCTATTTCCGAGCGAGTGCATACCGACAATCACCAGGATCGCCAGGGCGTGATACATCTGGTACTGAACTGCGGTTTGCCACACTGCCAATAAATTGGCCGGGACCCTGTGTTTGAGGGCGTGTGCGCCAAAGGCGCCCAACAGGACGGCCAGAAAGCCATTGCTGGCGGCGAAAATAGCCAGTGAACCTCGCATGCTCACATACTCCGGGTCGGAAGTTTTCGGGAAAGACGCCGGTCTGAAGCCAATCTGGCTGCATTGGTATTGAGTCCAAATCGGGCCCTGGCGTGGTATTTGTGCCGGTACTCGCTATCGGTCGCCGCCTTCAGGCCGGAAACTTTCCGGCCCGGCAGCCTGACAAAACCGGCGATCTGATAAAAAAAGCCGCGTTTGATCGCGGCCTTTTTGTGACTTGCTGTCTATAAACCCAGGCGCAGTTTCTGGCTGGTTCCAACAGGGGTAATGAGACCTGGATTCAGGCTTCCATCACCGTCCGGACTTTTTTCATGGCATTCTGTTCCAACTGTCGAATCCGCTCGGCGGAAACACCGTATTGAGCGGCAAGATCGTGCAGGGTTGCCTTGTCATCGTTGAGCCAGCGTTGTTGAAGAATGTCGCGACTGCGATCGTCCAGTGAGGACAGCGCCGATGCCAGCCGGTCGTGGCTGGTTTCCTCCCAGTCGGATTGCTCCAGTTGCAGTGCGGGATCGGACGTATGGTCCTCCAGGTAATAGACCGGCGCCTGATAGGCACTGTCGGTGTCTTCGTCGACCGGCACATCAAAGGCCGTGTCCCTGGCGGAGAGCCGTTTCTCCATCTCCCGCACCTGTACCACGTCGACACCGAGATCCTCGGCGATGTCCTCTGCCTCCTGGTTGTTAAGCCAGGCCAGGCGTGCCTTGGAACTGCGCAGGTTAAAGAATAACTTGCGTTGGGCCTTGGTGGTGGCCACCTTGACGATGCGCCAGTTGCGCAAAATGTATTCATGAATCTCGGCCTTGATCCAGTGCACGGCAAAGGAAATGAGGCGCACACCCCTTTCAGGATTGAATCGCTTTACCGCCTTCATCAGGCCGACATTGCCCTCCTGAACCAGATCGGCCAGGGGCAGGCCATAGCCGTTGTAACTGCGGGCGATATGGACCACAAAGCGCAGGTGGGACATGACCAGATGCCGGGCGGCATCCAGATCCTCTTTGTAATACAACTTTTCCGCCAGTTCTCTCTCCTCATCGGCGGAGAGCACCGGAATTCGATTGATACCGTGCAGGTAAGCCCCCAGGTTTTCACCGGGAGACATGGCTGTTGCCAGCTGCAAACTCTTTTCCATAATAAATCTCGTTGCCGAAGGTCGCGTATTTTAACACTTTGCGGTTAGATGTCCAGAACTCGGGAGAGTTCCCTAACGCACTGTTTGCGAAAGGAATTTATAGCGTCACAGGCTTCATTCCGGCTCGATTTTGTGCAGGAGCTGGGCTACGGCCAGCCAGGAACCAGCCAATCCCAGCAACGCCCCCACCGCCAGCAGCAGCGACAGTTGTCTCAGGTCAGGTCCGATAAGGCTGAAAGGGTTCTGATAGAGACTCGCCAGCCCGGCAACCGGTTCCCTGATCAGGAAAATGCCGGCCCAGACCATGAGCCAGGCCAGCAATCCGCCGAGGAGGCCAAACCAGAAGCCACTGTAAAGAAAAGGGCGACGCACGTAGCCATTGGTGCCGCCGATCAGTTTCACCACCAGGATTTCCTCCCGACGGTTTTCGATTGCCAGGCGAATAGTGTTGCCCATCACCAGCAACACACCCAGACCCAGAATTGCTGCCATGGCCAGCACCAGCCGTTGGGAAATGGCCATCAGCCCCTGCAGCCGCTGCAGCCAGCGCATATCCAGCACCACGTCATCCACCAGGGGATTTGTTTCAAGTTCCCCCTGCAGAGTTTCAAGAAAGCCGGCATCGGCGTCTGCTATCGATTCCGGTTCCAGGATCAATACCGGTGGCAGCGGATTTTCGTCGAGCAATGTCAGCACTTCGCCAAATCCGGATGATTCTCTGAATTGTTCCAGGGCCTGATCCCGGGAAATATAGGTCACCGAAGCCAGGCCGGTGCCCGCCTGTAACCGGGACATCAGGGCATCGATGTCGGCCTTGTCGGCATCGGGCTGCAGAAAAACCGTCATCCTGGCACTGGTGTCAATACTGCCACTGAGCGCCTGGATATTGATTACCCCCATATAAAGCATCCCCGGCAGGGCCAGGGCAATGGCGATTACCAGCAGGGTCATGGCGCTCTGCACCGGCGCCGACAGCAGCCGGAGGAGGCTGTCCCTGGCGTTCTGCCGGTGATGGCCGAGGTAGGCGCGAAATCTCTGTGCCAGGGAGGTGCGACTGCCGGTGGCGCCCGATTTCTGTTCCCGGGCCTTTGCGGCGGGCTCAGCTCTCAACGGTCTCACCCTGGACCAGCCGCCCCTGGTGCAGTTTCAATTCACGGCAGCGCATGCGGGTCGTCAGCACGACATCGTGGGTGGCGATCAGCACCGTCACGCCGACTTCACTGAAGCGTCGAAACAGGTCCATGATTTCGGCCGAAAGCTCGGGGTCGAGGTTGCCCGTGGGCTCGTCCGCCAGCAATATCCTGGGTTTGTGCACCACCGACCGGGCGATACCGACCCGCTGCTGCTCGCCACCGGACAAAGCCACGGGATTCCGGTTTTCCTTGTCCAGGAGCCCGACGCGATCCAGGGCTGCCCGCACCCGTTTTGCCACATCCCGGGCCGGGTAGCCGGAAACCTGTAGCGGCAGGGCCACATTCTGAAAAACACTGCGATCAAAGAGCAGGTGATGATTCTGGAAGACCACCCCCACTCGGCGGCGGTAATAGGGGATCTGGCTTCGATGCAGACGATTGAGGCTCTTGCCGTTTACCAGCACCTGCCCCTGGCTGCTGCGCTCCATCAACATGACGAGCTTCAGCAGCGTACTTTTGCCGGCGCCCGAATGGCCGGTCAAAAATGCAAACTCACCCTCGTGCAACTCAAAACTGATATCGGCAAGGGCATCGCGTCCACCGGGATAGCGCTTGCTGACACGATCAAACCGGATCATTTTTTGGCTCGGACTCGTCGTCTCCCAATAGCCCGGCGACGAAAGCCTCGGCATTGAATACCTGCAAATCGTGCACTGACTCGCCGACACCGATATAGCGCACCGGCACCCCGAACTGGCGGCATAGAGCAAAGATTATGCCGCCCCTGGCGGTACCGTCGAGCTTGGTCAGGACAATGCCGGTGACACCTACAGCCTCGTGAAACTGCTGCATCTGGGCAACCGCATTCTGGCCGGTGGCAGCATCGAGCACCAGCAGCACCTCATGGGGCGCGGTGGCATCGATCCTGGCCATCACCCGCTTGATTTTTTTCAATTCCTCCATGAGATTGCTCTTGTTGTGCAACCTGCCCGCGGTATCGGCTATGAGCAGATCCAAGTTTCTGGCCCGGGCCGCCTGGAAGGCATCATAAATCACCGAGGCGCTGTCTGCCCCGGTATGCTGGGCTATTACCGGCACCTTGTTTCTCTGCCCCCATGACTGCAACTGCTCGACTGCGGCTGCCCGAAAGGTATCCCCGGCCGCCAGCAACAGAGTCCGGCCATCCTCCAGTGCACGCCGGGCAAGTTTGCCGATAGTGGTGGTCTTGCCAACGCCGTTGACGCCAATGGTAAGCATTACAAAAGGTTTCTGGTCACCGATTTCCAGGACTTTTTCGCAAGGTTTCAGCATCGCCACCAGCAGCGTTCGCAATGCCGCCTTCAGCGCCAGGCTGTCGCCCAGCTGCTTTCGATCAACCTGTTCAGTGAGCGCCTGGATTATTTCAGCAGTGACTTCTACTCCGACGTCGGCCATCAACAAAGTCGTTTCCAGTTGTTCCAGCAAATCCTCGTCGATGCTCTTTCTACCGAGAAACAGGTTGCCCAGGCCGGCGCGGGTTCGACTCAGGGCCCGACGCAATACTCCCCGCCCCTGGACATCGCTGCCGGTGGCTTGCACATTTCCCCCGGGTTCATCACCGCTACTTCTGCCTCGAAAGCGGGCAAACAACCCGGTCTTTCCCTTTTTGCCAGCGGCTTCCGGGCTATCTGAATGGGACATCAATCAATTTTCCTGCTCGCTCGAAAAGCGATGTATCCTAACATTTCTGCATTCGAAGAGGGTTGTGCTTGGAACGAAAAATGACACCGTCGAGACCGGGCTACGGCAACCGGGTGCGGATCATCGGCGGCAAGTGGCGCAGCCGGCGAATCCTTTTTCCCGATGTACTCGGCCTCAGGCCCACCGGTGACCGGCTGCGCGAGACACTGTTCAACTGGCTGGCGCCCCATCTGCCGGGCAGTGTCTGCCTCGATGCCTTTGCCGGTTCCGGAGCGCTGGGCTTTGAAGCGCTGTCGCGGGGAGCTGGACAATGTATCCTGCTGGAGAAGCATGACAAGGCTTATGCCAGGTTGCAGCTCAACTGCGACCTGCTCCAGGCCGGTAATGCGAGGGTAATTCACGACGACTGCCAGCGCTGGCTGGCGACACCGAAACCACCGGCTGCCGTTTCCGAATTTGACATCGTCTTCCTCGATCCCCCTTTTGACAAACCGGTGATGGCTTCAACCTGCACGCTGCTGGAAGCCGGTCACTGGCTGGCGGAGACGGCCCTGATCTATGTGGAAATGGCCGCCGACACTGACATCACGCTGCCCGCCAACTGGCAACTGATTCGGCAGACACGGATTGGTGACGTCGACGCCAGGCTTTATTTGCGCCATTCAGCGGCATAGAGCCAATTGAGTAGCAACCGCAAATTGTTTAACATCGCCCCACCTTGAGGGAGCCACCAATGAAATCAATAATTTACCCGGGCACATTTGATCCCATCACCAACGGCCATATCGATCTGGTGGAACGGGCATGCAAGCTTTTTGATCACGTCACCCTCGGGATTGCCAGCAGCGACCGGAAAAAGCCCCTGTTTACTCTCAAGGAACGGATCGAAATGGCAGAGACGGCCCTGGCGGATATCCCCAATGTCGAAATCAAGGGATTCAATTATCTGCTGGTCAATTTCGCCCGTGACTGCAATGCCTCCGCCATACTCAGAGGCCTGCGGGCCGTTTCGGATTTCGAGTATGAATTCCAGCTGGCCAATATGAACCGGGCGCTGGCACCGGAAGCGGAAAGTATCTTTCTTACCCCTGCGGAAAAGTATTCCTATATATCCTCTTCTCTGGTTCGGGAAATCGCCTCACTTGGGGGTGACATTTCCGGCTTTGTCCCGGCCTGTGTTACCGCCGCCATCAGAAAGAAATTCAACCAGACCTGATGGCGGCAACGTCCCCGGGGGATTTTTTTCACCGGCGCCGCTGACAGTGCCCACAGAACACTGTCGCCCGATTGGCGATTCTGACGCCCGCGAGCAACTTCCCGCAGTGAACACAAGCCTGGTTTTCCCGCCCGTATACCAGCAACTCCTGTTTGAAATAGCCGGGCCTGCCATCACCACCGACAAAATCCCTGAGGGTGGTACCGCCCCGGTCAATTGCCATGAGCAGCACCTCCTTGATGGCCAGGGCCAGATGTTCGAAGCGCCTGCCGGAAATTTTTCCGGCAACCGTCAACGGATGAATACCACTGCGAAACAGCGCTTCCGCTGCATAGATGTTGCCAACGCCCACCACTACCCGGCTGTCCATAATGAAGTTTTTGATACACCGGGTCTTACCTCGGGACTGGCGAAACAGGTAGCCGCCATTAAACTCATCCTCCAGGGGTTCCGGACCCAACCCTGAGAGCAACGGATGCGCGGAAGGTTCGGTATCGAGCCAGAGAACAGCGCCAAAACGGCGTGGGTCGGTAAACCGAATAACACTGTCATTGGCCAGGAGAATATCCACATGGTCATGTTTGCCCGGCACCCTGTCCCTGTTGACGATGCGCAGACTGCCGGACATGCCCAGGTGGAACAGCAAGTGGCCACTGCCAAAATCCACCAGTAGATACTTGCCCCGACGCCTGCAACCGTTGATGCGTTTGCCTTGCAGATACGACGCCAGATTGGCGCTTACCGGCCAGCGCAGACTCGGTTGTCTGACCAGGGTACCCGTTACCACCTGAGCGTTGATATTGGGTAAAATACCTCTTAAAGTTGTTTCAACTTCGGGCAATTCAGGCATACACTCTTCTCAAGTCTAAAAATTCTGGCATACTAGCCGTCCGACATCTGAACACCAAGCTTCCCTTGGATAAGTATTTAATAAAAACATACGTGCAACTGGCGTCGGATTCTTTACTATAATTTAACCCGGTTGTAACAGACTCAAAGGGGTAGGAATATGGCAATAGGCAAGCGCAAAGCGCAGGAAGAAGAATCAGAGATAGATCTGACACCCATGTTGGATGTCGTCTTTATCATGCTGATTTTCTTTATTGTAACTGCATCATTCGTCAATGAATCAGGTATCGACGTAAGCCGGCCGCCGACCTCGGATCAACCACCACCACCTGACCAGGAAAACAAGAATATCCTTTTCAGGGTCACGGAAACCAACGATATTATGTTCGAAGGACGCCGTATTGATGTCCGCGCGGTCAGGGCCAACGTCGAGAGAGTACACGCTGAAAATCCCGAGGCAAAAGTCATTATTGACGGTCACCCGAAAGCCTCGGCCGATGTTTTCATCAAAATTTCCGATCAGGCCCGGGAAGCCGGCGTCTATGACATCTCCCTTGTCACTAAGGAAAGGTAGCTAAATTCCTGAAAAAAACCCGGCAGTTGCCGGGTTTTTTCCTTTCCTGGTTTTGTCTTTCCTGACTTGCCTTTTTTATTTCCTGTCTTGTCTGGTCGTTGTGCTTCTCTTATTGTTCTGATCGCCGATAGTTTACAGGTGCCGTTGGCAGGTCGGGTTCAGGTGATTGGTGAATCAGCCTTTTCTCCCGGGGAGACACCAACCCGTCTGACGGATAGACCGGCTACTTGATCTTGGCTTCCTTGTAAACCACATGCTGACGCACCACCGGATCAAATTTTTTCAATTCGAGCTTCTCGGGCATGGTCCGCTTGTTTTTGGTAGTGGTGTAATAATGTCCAGTGCCGGCGCTGGAAACCAGTTTGATCTTGTCGCGATTTGACTTTGCCATGATCTATCTCCTCAGTAGCTTTCGCCACGGTTTGCCAGGTCGGCCAGCACTTTTTCAATACCGTGCTTGTCGATGATACGCAGACCCTTGGTGGATACACGCAACTTCACAAAACGTTTTTCAGCTTCAACCCAGAAACGGTGGGTGTGCAGATTGGGCACGAATCGGCGCCGGGTCTTGTTTTGGGCGTGTGATACATTGTTGCCGGACATGGGTCGCTTGCCGGTTACCTGACATACTCTGGACATGGTTCTGCCTCTGAAATTCTGGCGCCAGTGACTTTGGCTGCCTGTTTGGTCTCCCCGAACTCCTATGTCCCTGAAAACACCTGGTCCCGGGAAAACAGGGTCGGCTGTGGGAAACCGTTACTGGTGCGAAGGGGCAAGTTTCGACCACCCCGCAGAGAGGCGCGATTTATACCAGAGAGGGCGGTCAAAATCAATTAATCAGGACGTATTTCCACAGCCATCTCCTCTGAGCAGAGTTTGATCAGGTTCAGATCATTCCCCGCTCCGCCAGGGAGACCACTTCCCCCGAACCCACCACAAAATGATCCAGCAAGCGAATATCAACCAGTTGCAATGCGTCCCTGAGCCGCGCGGTTATCTGCCTGTCCTCTCGTGACGGTTCGGCAACCCCTGAAGGGTGGTTATGAGCCAGTATTACCGCCGCAGCGTTATGCCTGAGGGCCTGTCTGACCACTTCTCGTGGATAGACACTGGCACTGTCGATAGTACCGGTAAACAGTTCCTCGCTGACTATCAGACGATGCCTGGTATCAAGAAACATCACCACAAAGACTTCCTGATGCCGGCCCACGAGACTGGCCTGCAGGAATTTCACCACCTGGTCGGGACTGGTAAATACCTGGAATCTCTGTAATTTCTCTTGCAGGTGACGCCGCGCCAACTCCATTACCGCCTGCAACTGGCTGTACTTGGCACTGCCCAAACCGGGAGTCTTACAAAAAGCTTCCTGGTCGGCCTCGATCAGTTTACCGATACTGCCAAAATGCTGTAACAGGTTACGGGCGAGGTCGACTGCGGTGATGCCTTTCACCCCGGTCCGCAGAAATATCGCCAGCAATTCAGCGTCAGACAGCGCCCGGGCACCTCGCTGTAATAATTTTTCCCTGGGTCTTTCCTGTTCCGGCCAATCCCTGATAGCCACGGCAACCTCCTGTCGCTCGATTCTCGTTGTGGATAGCCCTTGATTCGGGGGCCGTTTATTTCACCTCTGCCGCCGATGAGGCGTCACTTCGAAAAACAGTCTCGGGGTGTTATCTTAGCCTCCCTTTTTTATTTTTGGCAGGTCTTCAATGGGATATCTGACCAACAAGCGGATCCTCCTTGGCGTCACCGGCGGCATCGCCGCCTACAAGAGCGCCGACCTGGTCAGGCGTCTCCAGGATGCAGGCGCCGGCGTCCGCGTTGCCATGACACCGGCTGCGACAGAGTTTATTACGCCGCTGACCATGCAGGCGCTCTCCGGTCATCCGGTTCACCTGGATTTGCTGGACCCTGCAGCGGAAGCAGCCATGGGGCATATCGAACTTGCCCGTTGGGCTGACCTGATCATCGTCGCACCGGCCACTGCTGACTTTATAGCCAGGCTGGCCAACGGGGAGGCCAATGATCTGTTGTCCACCACCTGCCTCGCCAGCCCATCGCCACTGGTTCTGGTACCAGCCATGAACCAGGGCATGTGGCGCAAGGAAAGCACCCTCACCAACGTCGCCACCGTACAGAAGCGTGGCGTTCACATACTGGGCCCGGACTCCGGCTCCCAGGCCTGTGGCGATATCGGCCCCGGTCGCATGCTCGAGCCCAGCGCAATAGTCGATGCGGTTTCCGGCCTGTTCAACACCGGCGTTCTCAACGGCAGAAAAGTGGTGATCACTGCCGGGCCAACCCGGGAAGCCATTGATCCGGTTCGCTATATATCCAACCACAGTTCCGGGAAGATGGGTTACGCTCTGGCCGATGCCGCCGTCGAGGCAGGTGCGGAAACCATCCTGGTCAGCGGCCCGACCAACCTGGTGGCCAATGACCGGGCAAGGCTGGTCCCGGTAACCACTGCGGATGAGATGCTGGCGGCCTGCATGGCGGAACTTTCCGGTTGCGCGCTGTTTATTGCCGCCGCCGCTGTTTGCGACTATCGTCCCGTCGAAGTCCCAACCCAGAAAATCAAGAAGACCGCGGAATCGATGACCCTGCTGTTAACCAGAAACCCGGATATCGTCGCCACGGTAGCCCGGCACCCTCAGCGGCCCATCACCATCGGCTTTGCTGCCGAAACCGCCAACCTGCGGCAGTATGCCAGTGACAAACGCCTGAGCAAGAACCTCGATGCCATCATCGCCAACGATGTCTCCAGTCCGGATATCGGTTTCAACAGCGACCACAACCAGGTAGTCTGGATCGATGCCTCAGGGGCGGAACAGCTTCCCGTGCTCAGCAAGTCACAACTGGCCAGACAACTGATTGCCAAAATGGCCGGAATGATCGTGCCCTGATCAGAGCAACGGTCGCGCCACTCAGGCAGCATGCATGTCGATTCCATCCCGGCGACTTTGCATTACAATGCCATCGGCCAACACCAGCGCAGATATTGCCTCAAACACCGGGCGGGAGTTCACCAGTGTTAAACCTGAAAAATCTTCGCTTGCTCTCCGGCACACCCGTCTGGGTGTACGGTCTCATGATTGCCCTGGCCCTTGGTATGGCGATGTGCTTTCTGTTGCTTCAGGGATTGATGATTGAGACACCCCAACAGCAACGACTGGCCGAGCGCGTCCAGGAATACACCAGATTGCAGACCGGAGCTGCGAACCGGTTCCTGAGCCGGCATCAGCAACAGTTCCAGCAATTGGCCTCCGACCCGAAACTGGTCGAAGCCCTGGAACAACCCGACCGGATTGTCAACATCGATAGCTGGCTGGCGAGTGTGTCAGAAGCCAAGCTCCCCTTCAGCGCCATCAGAGTCATTGCCGCCGATGATGCCGACTTCGAAACCAGCAGCAATTTTATCGAAATTGATCTGATCAAAAGCACCCGCTCGGGTAACTTGCCGGAGCTCCAGGCGGCACGTCTTGATTCCTGGCAATTTTATTTTGCGCAGCCCGTGATCAGCGGGCAAAAAATCATTGCCACCCTTCTGGCGACGCTGCCTGCCGTCGACATAAAAGTGGCTCTCGACAGCGTCGACGGCAACCTGGGCAAAACGACCCTGATTCAGCAATTTCCCGGCAATCCAGCTGTACCCGTGGTCATCACCGGTACCGGCAACCAGGACCTGATCAGCGCCACCGAGGCTACGGTAATCGGTAACCTGTCAGTAAGCTTCAACGCTTCCAGCCTGCTGCTGGAATCCACCCGACCCGCCAGCCAGTTTTTCTGGCTGACCAACGGCTTGCTGTTGCTGATCGTTATCTACTTTGAAATTCGCCTGTTGCGCCATGGCCTGGCGGTCGGAAAAAACTCGACCTCCGGCAATCTGATACTGGCCATGCCTGTCAGGACGGACGCAGACAATGAAACGCCGGGCGAGTCCAAAAAAAGTCATCCGAAAAAGAAAAAGCACACGGCACCTGTCTACGAATTCGACAAGACTAAAGCCAGCTTCATCAAACCGGACAAGGGCGCGAAAAAGCCCGCGGGGACCGGGGATTCGAATCCGGAATCCTCGAAACCTGGCGCAACAAATTATGGCCCCGATGAATTACCTGACCGGGTTTTTCGCGATTATGACATTCGAGGAATCGCCGACAGCGAAATAGATGAAAAATTCGCCCGGACGCTGGGCAAAGTGCTGGGCACACGGGCACTGGAACTGGGCGAAACGGAGATGGTACTGGGTTATGACGGCCGCATCACCAGCCCGTTGCTGGCCAAGAGCCTGGCTGACGGCATCCTGTCCACCGGCTGCAACCTGGTCAACCTCGGCCGGGTTCCCACTCCGGTAATGAACTTTGCCACCCGCACTCTGGAAGGTACCACATCGGGTGTAATGGTGACCGCCAGTCACAATCCGGCCGCGGATAACGGCTTTAAAATCGTTATCAGCGGCCACGTCCTCAGCAGCGGCGAAATTACCACCCTCAGGGACCGCATGCGACAACAGACCTGGCTACAGGGCGAGGGCAAGATGCGGTCAATTGATCTCCGGCTGAAATACCGGGACACCATTGTCAGCGATATCGCGCCGGTCAACGGTCTCAAAGTGGTGGTCGACTGCGGCAACGGGGTCGCAGGCAACCTGGCGCCCAACCTGCTAAAGGCTATCGGTTGCGTCGTGACGCCACTGTATTGCGAAGTCGACGGCAATTTTCCCAATCACCCGCCGGACCCCACTGTCAAGGCAAACCTGGCGGACCTGATCAGCGCTGTAGGCGACCAGGAAGCCGATCTTGGCGTCGCCATCGACGGCGACGGCGATCGCCTGGTGGCGGTCACCGCCAGCGGCCGGATTGTCTGGCCGGATGAATTGCTGATGATCTTCGCCCGGGACGTGGTCACCAGGCACCCGGGCTGCAATGTGATTTTTGATGTGAAGAGCACCCGGCGGCTCATCAGCCTGATCCAGAGTTACGGAGGCCATCCGGTGATGTGGAAAACCGGTCATGCCCACATGCGCAACAAGATGGCCGAAACCGGCGCACCGGTGGGCGGCGAGTTCAGCGGCCACCTGTTCTTCAATGACCGCTGGCACGGATTTGATGACGGGCTCTATGCCAGCGCCCGGTTGCTGGAAATTCTGTCCCTGCGGCAGCAAACCCTGGACGAGATCATGGCCAGCTTTCCGGAATCCGTCGCCACTCCGGAAATACGGGTAAGGGTCGACGACCAGAAAAAATTCGAACTGATTACCCGACTCAGGACCGGGGGCAACTTCGGCGATGGCAAGATAACCGATATCGACGGCCTGCGGGTGGATTTTGCTGATGGCTGGGGCCTGGCCCGGGCCTCCAATACCAGTCCGGACCTGACCTTGCGTTTTGAAGCCAGCAGCAACGAGAGTCTCGATGAAATAAAAAACATGTTCAGGCAACAGTTGCGAGCCATTGATCGCGATCTGAACCTGGATTTCTGAATAGTCGACGGAGAACCATCAGATGTCACTTACACGAGAGGCGGCGATAGACACTGCCCGGGTATTGTCCAAGGCGCTGCCCTATATCCAGCGTTTCAGCGGCAAAACCATCGTGGTCAAATTTGGCGGCAACGCCATGATTGACGATCAACTGAAAAAAAGCTTTGCCCGGGATATCGTCCTGATGAAACTGGTGGGAATCAATCCCGTGGTGGTACACGGCGGCGGCCCCCAGATCGGTCGTCTGCTCAAGGCCCTGAATATCGAGTCCAGTTTTGTTGACGGTATGCGGGTAACCGACAGCAAAACCATGGACGTGGTGGAAATGGTGCTCGGTGCCAGTGTCAACAAGGAGATTGTCACGCTTATTAACCACGCCGGGGGCAAGGCCATCGGCATTACCGGCAAGGACGGTCAGTTACTGCTGGCCAAAAAGCTCAATGTCAGCCGCCAGACCCCCGACATGAAGGAGCCGGAAATCATCGATATCGGCCACGTCGGCGAGGTCGCCGGGGTCAATGTCGGGGTCATCAACACCCTCACAGCTGGCAACTTCATTCCGGTCATTGCTCCCATCGGCGTCGATCTTGAGGGCAATTCCTACAATATTAATGCTGACCTGGTGGCCGGCAAGATCGCCGAGGTACTGATGGCCGAGAAGCTGCTGCTGCTGACCAATGTCGCCGGACTGCAGGACAGGCAGGGCACTGTGCTCACCGGACTGAGCACCGCCCAGGTCGACAGCCTCATTGCCGACGGTACGGTCTACGGCGGTATGCTGCCCAAAATCAATTGCGCCCTGGATGCCGTCAGGTCCGGGGTCAGGAGTGCCCATATAATTGACGGCCGGGTTGACCACGCCGTGCTCCTGGAAATCTTTACCGATGAAGGGGTGGGCACCCTGATCTCCAATCTCGGCACCTGATAACCTTTATCCACTGAAATCCGGCGGACAGCGCGATGCCTCGCAGCAATCAAAAGTCTTCACGTCGTGAACAGATTCTCCAGTGCCTGGCGCAGATGCTTGAAGGCGCCTCCAGCACCCGCATTACCACCGCGGCCCTGGCGGAACAGGTCGGCGTTTCGGAAGCCGCCCTGTATCGCCACTTTCCCAGCAAGGCCAGAATGTTCGAGGGGCTGCTGGAGTTCACAGAGGAAACGCTGTTCAGCCGCATTAACGGCATCCAGAAGGAAGCTTCTTCCGCCCAGTCCCGGTGTTACCTCATCCTTGACCTGTTGCTGACCTTTTGCGAGCGCAATCCGGGTATTGCCCGACTTCTCACCGGCGAGGCACTCACCGGTGAGACCGGCCGACTCTACGCCCGTGTATCTAAAATATTTGAGCGCATGGAGACCCACCTTCGGGGCGTGTTGCGGGAAGGGGAAATCCGGGAAAGTCTGACACCGACTGTCACATCCTCGGTCAGCGCCGAACTGTTGATGGCAACAGCCGAAGGAAAAATACGCCAGTTCGTTCGCAGCGGCTTTAATCGCTTGCCGACCCGGGACTGGTCTGAGCAGTATCAAGTGATTGTTTCGGGCTTTCTGCGCTAGTAGCTTTCAACTGCTCCAGTCGTTCGGCATACCAGGTATAGCGACTTTCGGTTTCCCGGTATTCCGACCGGCGTCTTTCCAGCAGTTCATCGGCCTGTTGCAGTTGTGTATCCAGCTCCTTGATGACCTTGTTGACGACATCGGGAACGGGCCGGCCATTGCGCTGGTAATTGGCGGCCTTTTCCAGTTGCTCATCGCGCCGGCTGATACTGGTGGTTATATTGGTCTCAAGAATATCGATTTCCCGGTCGATCTGCTCAAGTCTGCGTTTTCTGGCTCGATGGATATCGTCGACAGTGCTGTAGCTGCGCAAAATGAAGCTATCCTCACGGTCCCGGGCCGCCGCCGCCATCGGAGAGACCACTTCCTCCGGAGAGACTTCAACCTGGGGTTCCACCTTACGCAGCAGACGACCACTGGGGCTCAGAACCTCATAGCCTTTGCCGGCGTACTCCGGCGGCACGCTGAAATCCACCACCAGAACACCCTCGGCATCGCGGTAGCGATACAAATTGCCTTCAGCTGCCAACGCCTCCAGGGACATGCCACCGACAAGCAGCGCGGTTATGACCATTTTTTTCAGACTTGAATTCATAGCGAGTTACCTGAGTGTTCAGACGCCATACGCCTTGCGGTATTCAGTAATAGCCGACAGGGTGGCAGCGCTGTCAGGCCGCTGCTGAAGATAACCGACTATCTGATCGAGATCGATGATACTGGTCACAGGAATTCCATAACGCGATTCCACCTCCGCTATGGCTGATTGAACGCCCCGCCCCCTTTCCATGCGATCAAGTCCGATGGCAACCCCGGCAGCCTTGGCGCCCTGTTGTTCGAGAATGGCCATCACCTCGCCAATGGCCGTACCTGCAGTGATCACATCATCGATGATCAGCACCCGACCTGCCAGTGACGCACCCACCAGGGTTCCGCCCTCACCGTGGGCCTTGGCTTCCTTGCGGTTGAAACAGTAGGGCAGGTCTTTGCCATAGTCATTGGCCAGGGCAATGGCCGTGGCCGCCACCAGCGGAATACCCTTGTAGGCGGGGCCAAAAAGCATATCAAATTCAATGGCCGACTGGTCAATAGCCGCGGCATAACAGCGGCCGAGTTGCGCCAATGCTGCCCCGCTGCAGAATTCCCCGGCATTGAAAAAGTAGGGGCTGACGCGTCCCGACTTGAGGTGAAATTCGCCAAAACGCAGGGCGCCGTGGCTGATCGCCAGCTCGACAAATTGACGCTGATAAACTTTCATTGTCTCTCCTGCACTGTGCTAGGCCTGTTAACACTTCTATAGAGCACAAAATTTTTTCAGGTTTGTTTTTTGGTCAGGTATGATACACATTCAAAATCGCCAGGGGCGACAATGCGAATAATAAGTCTATCCGTCGATGGTATATTTCAGGCTGCACACAACGGCCTGTTTGACTGGCTTGCCGGCCAGGACGCCGATCTTATCTGCCTGCAGGATCTTCGCGCCCAGGAACCAGAGCTGCTGGACCGCGATGAATTCACTCTGGACGGCTATTTTTGTTACTACTTCGACTCGCCCAAGCCCCACAACAACGGCGTCGCCATTTACACCCGCAAGGCGCCCAAGGCTATCGTCTACGGCTTTGGCCTGCAGTGCGGGGAGGACATGGACGGACGCTACCTGCAAGCCGATTTTGACAATATCAGTGTCGGTTCACTGCTCGCTCCCGGCGGCCACGCCGGTGAACGCAATCAGGAAATCAAGGACAGGTTTTTCAAGGAACTGGAAGCTCACCTGACCAAAATTACCCGAAAGCGCCGGCGCTACATCATCTGTGGTAACTGGCAGGTGGCACACACTGAAGACGACGTCGAAAATGCTGACCTTCACACCGAAGAATCAGGCTTTCTGGCCCATGAACGGCAATGGCTGAGCACGCTTTTTTCCAGCGTGGGCTACACGGACGCCTTTCGCAGGGGAAATCCCGACAATGACGAATTCAGCTGGTGGCCCTCCGGCGTCCTCAAAAAGGGCGACGGCTGGAGGACCGACCTGCAGGTGATATCCAGAGAACTGGCATCGACGGTGGAATATGCCGTCATGTACAAGGCCAATGCGTTTTCCAGCCATGCGCCCGTTATTGTCGATTACGACCTGGAAGACCTCTAGTTTTCCTCAGGCCGTCAGTGGGCGTCATTATCCGGCAACCGGCAACGACGCCCACACGATTGCGGCGATTCAGAGCACCTGGGCCAAGGCCATTTGCTGCACCCTGACCAGGTCGGCAATACCCCGTCTGGCCAGAGTCAGCATGCTGTTCAGTTCCTCGGTGCTGAAAGTCGCACCTTCCGCCGTTCCCTGGACTTCAATAAACCCGCCCTTGCTGTCCATGACCACATTCATGTCGGTCTCGGCATTGGAGTCCTCGGCGTAATCGAGATCCAGCACGGGCACCCCGGCAAAGATACCCACAGATACTGAAGCCACCAGGTTTTTCAGGGGATCTTCCGCCAATTTTCGGCGCTTCCGCAACAGGGCGAGGGCGTCGGCCAAAGCGACGCAGGCGCCGGTGATGGCAGCCGTTCGCGTGCCGCCATCGGCCTGGATCACATCACAGTCGACGGTAATGGTACTTTCACCCATACGGCCCAGGTCCACTGCGGCGCGTAACGAGCGGCCAATCAGCCGCTGGATCTCCTGGGTTCGACCACCCAGTCTGCCGCGGGCAGCTTCCCGGGCCATGCGTTCGCCGGTGGATCGGGGCAGCATGCCATATTCGGCAGTGATCCAGCCCTGACCCCTGCCCTTGAGAAAACGCGGCACGCCGTCCTCAAGGCTGGCGGTACAGATCACCCGGGTCTCACCAAATTCCACCAGGACCGAGCCTTCGGCATGGCGAGTGTACTGGCGGGTAATTTTTACGGGTCGGAGTTGTTCGGGGCGTCGACCGCTTGGACGGGTCATGGCATTTTCCCTGGAATTGGCGTCATGGGAGTGGATCGGGCCCTGACTTACCGGCCTCGAACCTCGGCAGGGGCGGTATTGTAAACAAAACCGCCCCCAGAGTGTTGACAGCTTTGGTCATAAAAGCCACCCTGCCTTGCCATTCCGGCACCGACTCACAAGGACTCCTCGCCATGCCCAGCAGCATGACCGCTTTTGCCCGCATCGCCGCCCAGCACGACTGGGGCTCCCTGGTCTGGGAAATCCGCTCCGTCAATCATCGCTACCTCGAAACCGGCTTTCGGTTGCCGGAAACGCTCAGAGCGATGGAAATGACCCTGCGGGAAACCACCCGCCAGTTGCTGCAGCGTGGCAAGGTGGACTGCAACCTGCAGCTGGTGCTGAACCTGGACCAGGAGGGCATCTCCGTCAACCTGGAGATGGCCAGCCAGTTTGTCAATGCCGCGGAGCAGGTTGCCGGACTGATGGAAGACCCCTCGCCCCTGTCGCCCCTGGAGGTTCTGAAATGGCCCGGGGTGGTGGAGCAGCGACAAATCGACAGTGACCTGTTGCAGGCGGAAACCCTGTCCCTGTTTCGTCAGGCACTGGCGGAGCTTGAGCGAAGCCGCCGCCGGGAGGGCGAAAAGTTGCAGTTATTTATCGAGCAACGGCTCGACGCTCTCAGCACCGAGACCGCCAAGGTTCGGGAAATCCTGCCGCAAATCCTGTCCCAGCAGCAACAGAAAATCCGCGATCGACTCAGGGAGCTGTCGCTGGAACTGAATCCGGAGCGGCTGGAACAGGAAATCGTGTTGCTGGCCCAGAAGGCCGATGTCGATGAAGAACTGGACCGACTGGACGCCCACGTTCAGGAGATTCGACGGGTGTTGAACGGCAAGGGCGCTATCGGCCGGCGACTGGACTTCCTGATGCAGGAGCTGAATCGCGAGGCCAACACCCTCTCTTCCAAATCCCTGGCCACCGACACCACCCAGATAGCCGTGGAACTGAAAGTTCTGATCGAACAGATGCGCGAACAGATCCAGAATATCGAATAGGCGAGACGCGATAGCAGCCCTAGCTCCAAGGAGATTCACCGACAAATGATCAGCAGAGGCACTCTCTTTACCATCTCCGCCCCGTCCGGGGCCGGCAAAACCAGCCTGGTCAGCGCCCTGGTGGCCGCCATGGACAATATCCTGGTCTCCATCTCCCACACCACCAGGCCGATGCGACCCGGGGAGCGGGATGGCGTCAACTATCACTTTGTCGATCAGGACCGTTTTATCGCCATGCTCGGCGATTGTGCCTTTCTCGAACACGCCCAGGTCTTCAGAAATTATTACGGCACCTCCCGGCACTGGGTCGAAGAACAACTGGCCGCCGGCTCCGATGTCATCCTTGAAATCGACTGGCAGGGTGCGGAGCAGGTTCGCAGGCAATTACCGGACACCGTGGGCATTTTTATTCTGCCGCCGTCAAGAAAAACCCTGATGGAGCGGTTGCAGCAGCGGGGACAGGACGAAGCCGAGGTGATCGCCCACCGCCTGGCCGAGGCCCGTGAGGAAATGAGCCACTTTGTCGAGGCCGATTTCCTGGTGATTAACGATATTTTTGACCAGGCTCTTGACCAGCTTCGGGCCATCATCACCTGCCAGCGTCTCAGGCTGGAGCGGCAGGAACAGGTCCATTCAATTCTTTTACAGGATTTGTTGTCCTGAACACCGCGTTTTTTGTAAACTGTACCGTTCTTCTGCGCGTGTCGACCCCGTTGCCGGCACGTAGCATTCAGAAATTCCAATTTCCG
>QJWQ01000183.1 GCA_003235325.1 Gammaproteobacteria bacterium
TTAGTAGCCGGGCTAATAACAGGGCCAGCGCCTCTGGTGCACAAATCGTCAGATACGCAGTCCAAGTTGTGAGCACTGTTTTCAGATCACAACAGGGTAGAAAATCTTAGCCATGAGCCATCAGCCCCAGGTCCAGACCGGTAAAAAGGTGGAAGCCGGTAAAAAAGTGACTGTCTATTACGACGGTGCCTGCCCGTCCTGCGTTCGCGATCGTTGCAATTACGAGAAAATGGCCGGTGACAGAGCCACAGAGG
Source organism: Gammaproteobacteria bacterium (assembly GCA_003235325.1). Lineage (GTDB taxonomy): Bacteria > Pseudomonadota > Gammaproteobacteria > Pseudomonadales > Porticoccaceae > SZUA-272. Next base: position 255 of record QJWQ01000183.1, read on the forward strand.
TCGACTGGGTCGACATTACCGGCAGGGATGCCGAATTGCGGCAACTGGGTATAGATCCCCGCAAGGCCTTGACCGAACTGCATGTTCAGATTGGCGACGGCGATATTTACTCGGAACTGGACGCCTACATTATCCTGATGAAAAAAACCCGGACCCTGAAACCCCTGGCCTGGCTGATCGGACTGCCGCTGGTCCGGCCGCTGGTGAGCCGGTACTACCACTGGCTGGTCAGGCGACGACTGCAGCGCCAGGGCAGATATTGAAGATCCGGGTATCGCGGGCAACCGGCCCCGGTCCGGCTTAGCGGCCGCGTATCAGATCCGAATAGGCGGGTTCGTCTTTCAGCGCCTTGAATGCTTCACTCTTGAGGCCTGACCAGTCGGCAAGGTTGTTTCGAATCAGGCCCAGGTCGAGCGCAGCCTGAAGCTGTGAGATTGCCTCGTGCCGATCCTGCTGTTGGCCCGTGGTCAGGGCCCGCTGGCTGTAGGTCAGGGCCAACTGGTAGGCCGACCGCGCAGCCTGCCCCTGAAAGCGATCATCGAGGGACTTGGCAAAATCCAGGGTATCGTTGAAGACCGCAATAGCTTGATCCTGTTGCCCGGATACGCGGAGGGCCGCGCCGTAAAGCAACATCACATCTGCCCAGTTTTCCCGAACCAGGTCATGATGAACGATACTGAACCCGGCATCATAGCTGTCGTATCGGGCGCGTTCATCGCCCTCCACCAGCCTGGCCTGAATGCGCTTGAGCACATCGGGCATGATCGCAATCAGTTCCTGCAGTCCCGGCATCGATGCCGAGAGATCTCCGGTAAAGTAAGCCAGAGCCTGCTGAAAATTTTCCGTCCGCCACAACGGGTTGAAGTTCAACAGTGTCTGCCGGTGAAAAGCCCCGGGTTGCTCCCGATCGACAGGATCATCAACAAAGTTACGCGCCAGCGCCCGCGCCGGCTTTGTCCCGGTTATTCGCTCGATTGCCCGATCCACCTGGTCATTGAGATTCTGATTCGAAGCCTCAACTTCCGACAGGGCCTGGTACATTGCCAGTGCGCGCTCGGTGTCACCGGACGCCTCGGTCAGTCTGGCCACCAGGTAATCCTGCTGGGCAGCATCCGCCGGGTTGCCGCGAAGCCGGTCCTCCAGCCCCTGTCGCAACCAGGCGTTGACCGCCAGGTGATCCAGGGGTGGTATCACGTCCACAAAGGCCTCGATGCGATCCCCCCTGCCCAGGTGGCGGTAGCTCTGAAGCAACTCTAATCGAAGTTTCGGATCGGGCAGGGGTTCGCCAGCCGACATCATCTCCCGGGCCGTTTCCAGAAATGCTTTCATTGCGCTCCGGCCAAGTTCATCTCGATAACCGGAATTCGAAGCCAGGGAAGCCAGACGCGTCACCTGCATATCCCGGACCCAGCCCCGGTTCTCCGGATGGGCAAGGGCGGTCCGGAAATGCTGCTGCGCCCGGTTAATATAGTCCGGTTCCATGGGGCGCTTCAGCAGCAGCAGTTCGGCCAGATAGGCATTGGCGTAGACATTGTCCTGCGACGACGCCAGGGCCCTGGCCAGCAATTTTTCGGCGTCGACAAAAACCGGCACTTCGTAATAGAGGCGAAAGCCCTGGAGCTTCGCCACGTGGGCCAGAACGGTGGCAATTTCATCGTCACTGGCGCCGGGCAGACTGCGGTAAAGAGCAGATGTCAGGTCATCGAGCACCTCCCCTGCTTCGTCCTTGGCGACGGAGAAGTCGCGTATCCAGTCAATGGCCATCGAGTACTGTCCGCGGCGAACCAGGGTTGAACCCGGGGACAGGGCGTCGGCCCGGGAATACATATCCCAGGCCTGCCGGTAATCCTCTGTCTCCACCAGCCACTGCGCCGCTCCCACCAGCTCTTCCAGAGCGTCCTGCTGTTGCTGCCAATGGCGGTAATTGTCATTGAGACTCTTGACCCCCGCTATCAGGGAAAACACCGTCAAAATGCCGCCGATCCATTTCAGCGGGCCGCTGACTTTTTGCCACAGACTTCGACTCTGGCCACTGCCACAGTGGGGGCAGACACTGGCTCCGGGCTTGATAGATTCCCGGCAGGCGACACAGAAAGTATTGCTATTGCTATCCATCTCCATGACCTGGACTCCCTCGTATCTAAGGATCTGGCTGCTGGCAGGAATAGAATATAGGAAAACCGGCCTAGCTTCCCGTTAGGTGGAACAGTCACCCTGACAACTCAATTGCTCGCGTCCGGCAACACCAACCATGTCAAGTGGAAGCGGAACATCTGGTGGCCATTTTGATCGGGGCGAAGGCGTCCACTTAGGCTCAGCCGGTCGCCACTATTTTCTTGCCAGGGGCGACAGGCCTTTTTGTCGCCATTGTTCCATCACATGCTCAGCGAAACTATTGCCCACATCCTGATACAGGTAAAACGGAATACAGCCCTCGGCCTCGAGTTGTTTCAACTCGTCTGGGTAGCGGCAGGTAACAGCAAGGATATTGGCGAATTTCAGTTGTCGGGCGAGCCTGACCACCGCCATGTTTTCCCGAAAGGAATTGAGGCTTACCAGGATCAGTTTGCGCTTGTGCATGGCGACGCGTTGCCAAAAGTCCCGATCCATTCCATCGCCGTGGATGCAGGGAACGCCATTGGCGGATAACTGTTGCGCCTTGGCGTAATTGACTTCCACACCGATAAGGTTATTGCCAAATGTCGCGCGTAATTGCTGATAAGCTCCCCACCCCACTCGGCCCATGCCGAGGATGATAATTTCAGCGTCTCCCAGATCCGGTAACTTCTCCTCGGGCAGGCGTTCGGATCGCTCAAAACGGTTAAGAAAACCGGCATAACGACTGTAGAGACTGTGCACCCGGGTATTGAAGGGCGTGGCGATGAAGAAAGAGAGGGACAAGGCCAGGGCCAGCGTGGTCAGCCACTCCGATGGCAACTGGTGATTGGCCACCGCCAGAGCGGCAACAATCAGGCCAAATTCGCTGTAATTAAACAGGGATAATCCGGACAGCATGGCAGTGCGGGCGCGCAGACCAAAGGCCACGAACAGGAAAAAGTAGATCAGCGGTCGAAGAAAAATCAGTATGGCCAGAACCAGCGCCACTAGAATCATGGGGCCGGATGGGAGGCCGTAGTAACCAATTTGCAAAAAGAAGCCAATCAGAAACAGGTCCTTGAAACCGATCAAGCCCCGATACAGTTCTGTGGATTTGTTGCAATTGCCAATCAGGACGCCAAAGACCAGTGCCCCCAGGCCACCCTTAAGATTGACCAGTTCGAATAGTTCGGCGCCGCAAAGAGCGAGGCTGATACCGAACAGGATAAGCAGTTCATCGTGACCCGCAGCCACCAGCAAGCGCATTAACAGCGGCTGCAAGAGCGGCAGCGCCATCAGCAGCAGCGCCCACAAGCTTGGCAGTTTGTCGGCGGACAAAATCAGGTAACCAACAGCCAGCAAATCCTGGAAAATCAGAATGCCGATGGCAATTTCTGCCTGAAGCGATCCCTCTTCACCCCGCTCTTCAAACATCTTTACTGCAAACACGGTACTGGAGAAAGACAAGGCCAGAGCCAGCACCCAGGCATCGAAGGTGTTGTCGAGGGCGAGCAGGGGAAACACCAGTGAGGAAGTGACAATGACCATGGCCGTCAGGGGTACAACCAGGCCCGTATGCAACAGGGTAACACCAAGTGTACGGGGTGAACGCATGCGACGCAGATTGAGTTTCAAGCCGATGGTAAACAACAGGAGAAGAATCCCCAGATCTGCAATCGTCTGAAAATCATTGATATTGCCCAGGCCGAAAGCGTGGGCGGCGAAACCTGACAGCAGATAGCCGAGCAGCGGCGGATAGCCAAGTTGGCGAAAAAAGAGACCGGATACAAAGGCCACCAGGAGAATAAAGGCTTCCAAGTGCGCCACTCCTCGCATGTGCAATGGGACTATTTTAGCCGGAGTCGGAAGCCGCTTAGCAAATTTAATATATTCTGCCGGGCAAGGTGAGCAGGTGGTCAGGCAGGCTATTTTCTACATGCATAGGGGCGATCAAGATTGCCGGTGAATCACCCACTGACGATGTCCAACTGGAAAACAGGCAGCAGATGTACTGCTGATTACTGCTCAACGCTGTTTGTCCCGGCCGCCAGGGCCGCGAAGGTGGCGCTTCAGTACTTCGAGGTGACTCAGGAGGTTGGAACTGTTGCAATCAGGGTCATCGGGCCAGGGGCGTCTCGATAATTCAGTCCAATTGCCAAGAGAGCCAGCTTCGAGAGATTGCTTCCAGAGATTGCTCCTAGAAATAGCCGAATGCGATAGCTTTTAGCGGATTAAAGGGAAATTCCGATCTATCAACAGAGGGAAAACACCTGAACAGCCCTCGGGGCCACTGGTGATCCCGCTCCGGTTTAACTGCCAGCGCCGGCGAAATGGCTTAAAAAAAACATCCCTGTTTACATGGTCCCGGAGAAGTGATCCCCTGCCAACGGCATTAGTAAACGGGGATTGTCGGTGGAATAAACCAGTATTTGACGCGGAAGAAAGCGTTGTAGAGTCTGCCCAGCAAGTCGTCCCTGGACGGGTTTTCCAGGCACTTGTCAATTGAAGCCAGGGTGCTGTCGATGACGGGAATATAATGTCTTTTTTCCGCCTCATTATTGCCCACCAGCGCCAATTCCCTGCCTTCGGACAAACCTGACCGCAGATCCTTCAACAAAGCGATGACTTCCGTTGGGTTCTTGTCATTTTGCTGAATAATTTGGTAGACATTGTTGATACGTTCGCTGAGCAGGTCGAACTGCAGATCGATCCGGTCAAAATCAATATTCTGTTCCATGCTGAAGCCCCTCTTTTACAAACAGTTTACAGTAGATAATCCGGACAGAATGTGAACCACGACCCAATAGCCACGCAAGGCCGGGCAGGTTTTGGCAGAGACGCCTGGACCATAGAGTGCTTTAATATTTCAGGATCAATAGGAACTGCCATACAATGCAGCCTGACATTCCACATTTCCGGCCCGGATTTACCGGGGCCGGACAGATTGCTCCGATCAGACAGATAACTGCCGGCCGATGACCTGAGGAGACCCCATGACAACATCCCAACAAACGATTTACTACACCCTCACCGATGAAGCGCCGTCCCTGGCGACCTGTTCCCTGTTGCCCATCGTCAGAACCTTTACCCGCACCGCCGGCATCGACGTCGTCATCTCTGATATCTCCCTGGCGGGACGGGTGCTATCGGCCTTTCCCGATAAACTGCGCGAGGACCAGAGGGTAGCCGACGGCCTGGCGTTTCTGGGCGCGCTGACCCACGACCCCAGCGCCAATATCATCAAGCTGCCGAACATCAGCGCTTCCGTGCCCCAGTTGAGGTCCTGTATCGCCGAACTGAAGGCCCAGGGCTATGACATTCCGGATTACCCCGAGGAAGTCACAAACAGCGACGACCGGGCCATCAAGGACCGTTATGCCAAACTTCTCGGCAGCGCCGTCAATCCGGTTTTGCGTGAGGGCAATTCCGATCGCCGGGCACCGGCTGCGGTCAAGCAATACGCCCGCAAGTTCCCCCACTCCATGGGCAAGTGGAGCAAGGCTTCGCGATCCCATGCGGACTACATGCGAGGCGGTGACTTCTATTCAAGCGAGCAGTCGGTGACCCTGGAAAAGGCAACCCAGGTCCGCATCGAGTTTGTCGACAAGGACGGCAAGGTAAAACTGATGAAGTCCCTGCACATGGAGGAGGGTGAGGTACTGGACGGGATGTTCATGAGTTGCAAGAGGCTGCGCCAGTTCCTCGAGGACACCATGGAAGATGCCCGGCAAAGCGGTGTCATGTGGTCCCTCCACGTCAAGGCCACCATGATGAAGGTATCCCATCCCATCGTTTTTGGTCACGCCGTGACGGTTTTCTACAAGGACCTGTTTGACAAGCACGGGCAGTTATTCAAGGACCTGGGGGTCAACCCCAACTACGGTCTGAGCAGTGTTTACGAAAAGATCGAAACCCTGCCCCGCTCCCAGCGGGAGGAAATCATGGAGGATATTCATGCCTGTTACGCCAGCCGGCCGGAACTGGCCATGGTCGACTCGGTCAAGGGCATTACCAACCTGCACGTGCCCAGTGATGTAATTGTCGATGCTTCCATGCCGGCAATGATCCGCAACTCCGGCCAGATGTGGGGTCCGGACGGCAAGCCCAAGGATACCAAGGCGGTGATGCCGGAAAGCACCTATTCCACCATCTACCAGGAAATGATCAATTTCTGTCGAACCAATGGCGCCTTTGATCCAACCACCATGGGTACGGTGCCCAATGTCGGCCTGATGGCAAAGAAAGCAGAAGAATATGGCTCACACGACAAGACCTTTGAAATGGTCGCCGATGGTACCATGCGCATCGTCGCCGCCGACGGTTCGATACTGATCCAGCATCAGGTGGAAAAAGGCGATATCTGGCGCGCCTGTCAGACCAAGGACCTGCCAATTCGCGACTGGGTCAAGCTGGCCGCGACCCGTGCACGCCAGTCTGATACCCCGGCAATTTTCTGGCTGGACAAGGAACGGGCCCACGATGCCCAACTGATAAAGAAAGTGGAGCTGTATCTTCAGGACCACGACACCAGTGGCCTGGATATTCAAATCATGGCCCCGGTACTGGCTATCCGCCACACCATGGAACGGCTGATTCGCGGCAAGGACACCATTTCCGTTACCGGCAATGTCCTGCGCGACTACCTCACCGACCTGTTTCCGATCATGGAACTGGGCACTTCCGCCAAGATGCTGTCCATCGTGCCCATGCTCAATGGCGGCGGCATGTATGAAACCGGTGCCGGCGGCTCGGCACCAAAACATGTACAGCAGGTCCAGGAAGAAAATCACCTGCGCTGGGATTCCCTGGGGGAATTCCTGGCGCTGGCTGTCTCCCTGGAAGACATGGGCATCAAGCACAATAATCCCCGTGCAAGAGTTCTGGCCCGCACCCTTGACCAGGCCACCGGCAAGTTGCTGGAGAACAACAAATCGCCATCGCGCCGCACTGGCGAACTGGACAACCGCGGCAGCCATTTCTATCTTGGGCTTTACTGGGCCCAGGCCGTGGCAACACAGACTGAGGATGCAAAACTGGCCGCACATTTTGCGCCGCTGGCCGAAAACCTGGCTGAAAATGAGGGCAGGATTGTCGAGGAACTCAATGCGGTCCAGGGTCGTCCGGCGGAACTGGATGGTTACTACCACGCCATGCGCACCACCGTTAAAAAAGTGATGCGCCCCAGTGCGACCCTGAACGCCGCCCTGGCTGCCACCAACCCCTGAGCCCGGATCGAGTCTGATTTTCCACGGACTCAGTCAGTCAGGATTCATCACGACACAGGGATGTGTTGACACGAGCCTTTCAGCCTATGCAAGGCCACCTCAACCAGGCAATCGCGACCGATTTTGCTGAAAGATTAACAATCCCCGTTGCCAGTCGACGGATAGGCAAACCCGGTTGTTCCGGATTGTTGGCGCCAGGAGGCTGAATGTTAAGAAGAGCGCTGCTGATTTTGCTGGCGCTGTTCCTGCTGGCGGTGACTCTGGTCGGCCTGGCATCCTGGCAGTTCTCCCGCGTGGTCACCCCCCTGGTGGCCGCGTACCTGACTCGATACGGCGTCAGTGAATTCGTTATTGGCGATGCCCACTGGCACTGGAGACGTGTATCCCTGGATTCCATGGCCATCGGTGGCGAACTTGACGGCAGCCGCTACCGGATCAACCTGCGCACCTTGTCCTTCGGCTATCACTGGCGACAACTGTTTTCCGGAAAACTGTCCGGCGTTGATATCGACTGCATCGAAGGCACCCTGGAACCGGGCTTTCAGGGTCAACCAGGTTCCGAATCGCCATCGACAATCCTCATTAACAGCCTGCTGCCGGTTGCCTGGCTGTCCAGGTTGCCGCTGGACCGGTTTGCCGTTGCCAATCTCGATTTGCAGTTGCTGTTTCCCGGAGACGAGCGGCTTCAGGTGACAAGCGACGAGCTGTTGCTGAATCCAGGTCGGCAACTGGCCAGAGCCAGGATTTCCCTGGTCCCGACCATCAGCAACCAGATGTCGCACCCCTTCCCCATCACCCCCGGCACAGTGGTGGTCCTGGAGTTGCAGGGGGACCCGATTATTCCCCTCAGTGCCGCTATCCGGATAGCGGATGAGGCCGGGGAACTGGCGACCCTGAAATTGAGTCTGGATGTCAATCATGCCGGCAACCGGCAGCACTTTGGCATCGAGGCGGACCTGGACCTGGGAGCATCGGAAACCGTCCTGACGACCCTGCTGACTTCGATCATGGCGCCGCCTTCAAAATCGCCGGCCGATTCAGGCGATGTGCTTTCAACTGCCACGGCAGGGACCGCTGTGGGAAACCTGAAAGACCTGGAGGGCAGGCTTTTACTGTCCTTCCAGGGTGACATTGCCAATCGCTTCTCCGGAGATTTTCAGAGCTGGCTAAACAGCCTTGCCTTCGCCGGCACGACCAAAATGCAACTGAGCATTGGTGCATGGCCGTATTTCCGGCTGGAAAATATTCGCGGGCACCTGGACACTCGGTTTCAGGGGAACCTGGAATCAACAACAGTCGGCCTCGATGAACCCGCCGGCATCGAAGCGCTCTGGCACAATCTCTTTCTCGATAGCCCGTCTGGCCGGGATCAAGACCGGAGCGAACTTGAACAATGGCTGCCCCTGGGTCAGCAGGTGCCGGTTACTCTGAGCCTGGATTCAAGCAACTCACTGAGTCGGGACAGCGGAGGTATTCGCCTGCCCGCATTGACCCTGAGACTGGCGGCCGGACCCGGGGAGCACAGAACCCTGATCAACGCCGACATCGATACCCTCGCCGTAAATGCTGCAGGCACCAGCTTCAATACCACCCTCCTGGCCTACCTGCCAGTGAAGGCAAAGCCGGCCATCGAAATCGGCGCTTCAGCGAGACTTGAACGACATTCAGGACAGGACCCGCGCTGGAATGCCAGTGGCAATTTGCGCAGCAAGCCCCTGGCGACCGACACCACCTTCGTGTCCAGCCTCACCGATTCCGGCCAGTTCTCCCTGGATTCCAGATCGATGCTCACCAGCCTGCCCGTGCTGCTCAAGACGGTAAGGCAGCTTGTACCGCTGCCGCTGGATGTGGAACTGGTCAGCGGTAAGGGACAATTGGACTATCAGGTTACCGGCAATATAGGTGTCGCTGACAGCAAAGAGAGCTTCTTGCCAGTTCACCAGGCCCGGGTGTCGTTGGCGGAGCTTACCGGCCTCGTCGCCGGTCTCGGCTTGCAGGACGGCAGTGCCGTCGCGTCAGTGAAAAAGGAAAGACGATGGCAGTCCAGTGCTCCCTGGCGACTGCAGGCAAAATCCCTGGAAACCGGAGTCACTTTTAGCGATATCGATATCCGGGGCCAGTTGCTGCCGAGCGCAAGCCTGGACGCCAGCCAGTGGCGAATCAACGGCTTCCATGCGGTCAGTTTCGGCGGCAGCCTGGACCTGGAACAGCCGGTAACCGTCGCCCTGCCCCTTGGCGAAACCTCATTTCTGCTGAAACTGTCTGACTGGCAGCTGGCTCAGGTCGCCGCGCTGTACAAGGACCAGGGACTCGAGGGAAGCGGAACACTCAACGGCCATATACCCATATCCTTCAGCCCGGAAGGCCTCCGGGTTTCCGACGGAATGGTCCAGAGTCGGGCGCCGGGGGGAATCATTCGGTTCCACAGCGGTGCATCGAATTCATCCCTGGCTGCGACCAACGAGCAACTGGCTATGACTCTGAGGTTGCTGGAGGACTTTCAATATGATCAACTGTCGGTCGCTGCCAACTTCGCCCCATCCGGCTTGCTGAATCTGGGCCTGAGGTTGTCCGGACGCAACAAAAAGGAACTGGACGGCCGGCTGGTCAATTTCAATATCAATGTGGAGGAGAACCTGTATGATTTGCTCCGAACCCTGCAAATCACTGACAAGGTGATCAATACCCTGGAAAAACGTGTCAACCCATAGCCCCTTCAGGCGTTGATAGTGCTGAAGGGCCGGGGCTTCGGGGCTTAGAGTGCCGCGAAAGTCCAACAATCTGACCGACAACCTGAAATGGACCATACAAAGTGATTCGAATCGTCGCCCCGCTGTTGCTAGGTTTTTGCCTTGCATCCTGTACGCCAACCGTCAAGGTGGAAGCCCCCAGCGAACCCATCACCATCAATCTCAACGTCAAAATCGACCATGAAATCCGTGTCAAGGTGGATAAGGAACTGGATGGCCTGTTCTCTGAAGACAGCGAACTGTTTTGAACTTGAAGCGGGAGAAACCCTGGATGAAAACACTGACAATGATGAAGCCCTTGCTGTCGAAATACCTGCTCGCACTGCTCGCCCTGTTGACCCTGAGCCTTTCGGCCTGGGCCTTGAGTTTACAGGAAGCCAAAGCCCTGGGGCTGGTGGGCGAAACCCCCGGTGGCTACCTGGAAGCGGTATCTGAAGCCAGTGATGAAGTAGCGGCTCTGGTGCAACAGATCAACGACCAGCGCTCGGCGGAATATCAGCGAATAGCCGCCAAGAACAAGATTTCCGTCCACGACGTCGAACAACTGGCGGGCAAAAAAGCCATCGAAAAAACCGCGCCCGGTCTCTATGTCAAAATCGGTGGCCGGTGGCAAACGAAATAGGCGACCAGCCCCAACAGGGTGGACAACAGCTAATCGCCTGTCACTCTTTTTTTGCCGTCGTCAGGGCGTGGAGAAAATCCACCGGCACCGGAAAGACGATAGTGGAATTCTTTTCCCCGGCGATTTCATTGAGCGTCTGTAAGTAGCGCAATTGAATGGCCTGACCCTGGCTGGCGAGGATTTTCGCCGCCTGGGCCAGTTTTTCCGCGGCCTGCAGCTCCCCTTCGGCGTGTATCACCTTGGCCCGCCGCTCCCGCTCCGCCTCTGCCTGCTTGGCGATAGCACGAATCATGGTCTCGTTGAGATCCACGTGCTTGATTTCGACATTGGACACCTTGATACCCCAGGCATCAGTCTGCTGATCCAGTATTTCCTGGATATCGGCATTCAGCTGATCCCTCTGGGCCAGCATATCATCCATTTCGTGTTGTCCCAGCACCGAACGCAGGGTGGTCTGGGCCAGCTGGCTGGTGGCCTCCAGGTAGTTTTCCACCTGGATAATGGCATTTTCGGCATCCACCACCCGAAAATAGACCACGGCGTTCACCTGGACCGAGACGTTGTCCCGGGAGATCACATCCTGGGTTGGCACATCCATCACCAGAATCCGCAGGTCCACCCGTACCATTTGCTGAACAAAGGGAATGACAATAATCAATCCGGGGCCCTTGACCTTCTGAAACCGGCCCAGGAAGAAAATGACACCGCGCTCGTATTCCCGCAGCACCCGAAAGGCCGAGAGCAGAAGCATGATGATGATAAAGGTCAGTGACAGCGTGAAATAACTCATGTTCAGTTCTCCTTTTTAACCTTCAGGACCAGCCCGTTGGCACCGGTCACCAGAACCCGGTCGCCGATACTCAGGGGACTGTCGCATTGCACCCGCCACAATTCACCCTGCAGACGCACCATGGCCGAACCCTTGCTAACGCGCATCACCTCGGCCGTTCTACCTTCCAGGGTGGACAGTCCGCTGACCACTGCTCTGCGACGCGACTTGAGCAGCAGGCTCACCACCAGGATCAGCAGCCCGGCACTGGTCAGCGCCAGGGCGAGAATAATCGGCAGGGCAATGCGGAAGCCGGGGACATCGGTATCCAGCAGCATGATCGAGCCGACGATGAAAGCAACAATGCCCCCGAGGCCGAGAATACCGAAACTCGGTGACATGGCTTCGGCGACCATCAGGCCGAGGCCCAGAAATAAAAGTCCCAGCGCCGAGTAGCTGATGGGCAGTACCTGCAGGGCATACAGCGCTAACAGCAGGCAGATGCCGCCGATAATGCCACCGGCACCCATGCCCGGACTGGAGAGTTCAAAAATCAGGCCGTAGACACCGATCAGAAGCAGAATATAGGCGATATTCGGATTGGTGATCACCCCCAGAAATTCGGTGCGCCAGTCGGGTTCAATCCGCCGGATTATGGCGCCGGCGGTGTTCAGCGTCCGCTCCTGACCGGCAATCATGATTTTCCGCCCCGAGACCGCTCGCAGCAGGGATGCCTCGTCATCGGCCACCAGATCAATAACTTTCTGCTCCAGTGCCTGGTCTGCGGACAGGGTGGCGGCTTCAGTCACCGCTTTTACGGCCCATTCGGCATTTCGCCCCCGGAGTTCAGCCAGACTGCGAATATAGGCCCTGGCGTCGTTCACCACCTTGTGGTGCATGGCGTTGCCTGAATCCACCGGTTGCTGGTCATCAGGGCCATTTCCATCGCCGGTGTCAGCGGGCTTTTCACCGCCCGGTGTCGGCAGTGATGGCGTACCACCCAGCTGCACCGGGGTGGCGGCACCCAGGTTGGTCGCGGGGGCCATGGCCGCGATATGGCTGGCATAAAGAATATAGGTTCCGGCGCTGGCCGCGCGACTTCCCTGGGGCGCCACATAACCGATGACCGGAATACGGGAAGCGAGAATGGCGTGAATGATATCGCGCATGGAGCTGTCAAGGCCGCCGGGAGTATCCATGCGCAGGATTAACGCCTCGGCACCGCTGAGGTTTATCTCGTCGAGATTGCGCACCACATGGTCGGCGGTGGCAGGGCCAATAGGACCGTCAATGTCAATCAGCCAGACTTCCCCGGTGGGTGATGACAGCTCGGATGATGGCAGTCTGGATGTTGAAAGCCCGGTGGAATCTGATTCCCCGGTTGAAGGACCTGTGTCCGACAAGCCCGGTGTCGATGCAAGACCGGGGGACGAGACCAGCGCTGTCAGGAGCAGCAGGGTATAAAGCATGCAGGTTCTTGGTGGCAATCGTTATCTCAAGCATAGATCAGGGCACCGGGGCTCGCCATTTACCGATAAGCCAGGGAGTGCCAACAGGCCCGGACAAGGGCGGGCCTCTCTGCGCTGGCCTTAACATGTTGCAGGTGTTTAACCGTACATTACGCAGACAATGCAGGATCGCTGTCCGGAGTTTATGACTGGCTCGCCGCCACCGGCAGGGCAGTTGCCATTACCCGGATCCTGACGGCGATAACTGATGAATTGGCCACTTCCCTGTGCTTACGCGCAAGTCATATGGTCGGCGCTGTCGACGACACCAACCTCGTTTACTGCCAGTCAGCAGGTCCAGCGCCAGGGCAATGCTGAAATCAATAACGTAGGCTAACAGGGCTTGATTATCTAAACCCGCGGGGTCCCCGGGGATCGGGCTATCACAATCTGAATATGGCACAGGCACACAGATTCACGCTGACCCATTTTGTACTCGCCGGCCTGCCATTCGACCGCCGAGTGGGACCTTGCCCTGTGGATTGAATTGATAATCAGTTAGTAGGCCGGATAAATCTGGAGTATTCTTGGTCTAAG
>QJWQ01000071.1 GCA_003235325.1 Gammaproteobacteria bacterium
CCAGCCCGATCTGGGTGTAGACGTTGTTGTCAAAATGGCGCGCGATCAAAGCCAGCACGGTTCCCAGAATGGCCAGCGGCACCACGAGGATGACTGCCGCCGGATTGGTCCAGCTTTCGTACTGAGCGGCGAGCACCAGAAAAACCATCAGAGAGGCGATGGCAAAGACAAAAAGCGCCTGGTTGCCCACCAGCTTTTCCTGAAAAGACATGGCCGTCCACTCGAAACCCATGTCGGCAGGCAGTTTGCGGGCCGCCATGTTTTCCATGATTTTTAGCGCCTGGCCCGAGCTGTAGCCGGGCGCCGCCCTACCGTTGATGGGAGCGGCCGGGTAGAGATTGTAGAGGGTGATGACCGAGGGCGCGGTTCTGAAGCTCACGTCGGTCATGGTCCCGAGAGGAACCATTTGATTTTTTGTGTTGCGAACGTAAAGCCGGCGGATGTCGTCGGGCTCGAGCCGGTAGCGACTGTCCGCCTGGACATAGACCTGGTAGGTCCGGCCGAACTTATTGAACTGGTTCACATAGTAGGAACCGACATAGGACTGCAGGGCACTGAAGATATTGCCCACCGGCACGTTGACGTTTTCGGCCTTGACCCGGTCCACCGCGGCATCGATCTGGGGGTAGCCCGGACGGAAAGATGTGTTCAGGCCGATCAGTCCCGACTGGGCATTGCCGTCGCCCATCATTTCATAGGTTATCTGACCGATCCTGTCAAAATTGAACCCCGCGCCTTTGAGCTGCAGCATCATCTGGAAACCGCCCGAGACACCCAGACCCTGAATGGCTGGCGGCACCACGGCGAAGACAATCGCATCTTCGACGGCAGCAAGTTTGGGGCGTATCTCCGCGAGGATTTTCTCCTGGGTGAGCCCGGTATTGTTCCGTTTTTCAAAGTCTTCGTAAATGGTGTAGACCACCGCGGCGTTGGGAAGGCTGGCGCTATTGTCCAGCAGGGAAATGCCGCCGATGGTGAGGACATGGCCGACACCGGGTGTCTCCTTCAGGATCCTCTGGATCCGCGCCGAGACTTCGTTCGTGCGCTCGATAGAGGCGGCGTCCGGAAGCTGGATGGCGACGATGGCGTACCCCTGGTCTTCTTCAGGGATGAAGCCGGTGGGTATCGAGACAAAGCCCCAAAAAGTCACGACCATCATGCCGGCGTATATCCCCATCATCATGCCGCTGCGATGGACCGTCCACCCGACGATTCCGGCGTACCAGTTCTCGAATGCGTTGTAGACCCGGTTGAAGCCCCGGTAAAACACGTTGAGTTTGCCGCTGCGCGGTCTGAGGTACTGGGAGCACTGGACCGGCTTGAGGGTCAGGGCGTTGACGGCGCTGATAACGGCCGTGGCCGCAATCACCAGCGCAAACTGCCGGTAAAGCTGGCCGGTGATTCCGGGCAGAAAGGCGGCGGGTAGGAAGACCGCCATGAGAACGAAGGTGATTCCCAGCACCGGACCGGTCAGCTCATCCATGGCCCGGATGGATGCCTCCTTGGGTGTCAGGCCCTTCTCGATCCCGTGGGCGGCACCCTCGACGATTACGATGGCATCGTCCACGACGATGCCGATGGCGAGGATGAGCGCGAAGAGGGTCACCATATTTACGGTGAACCCCATGGCCGCCATGGCGATGAAGGCTCCGATGATGGTTACAGGCACGGTGGTGGCCGGGACCAGGGTGGCGCGCCAGTCCTGCAGGAAGACCATGATGACGAGCAGTACCAGTGCGGCGGCTTCATACAGGGTCTTGTAAACTTCGTCGATGGAGGCTCGCGTGAACTGAGTCGTATCAAAGGGAATCGCATAAGACAGACCTGCGGGAAAGCTTTTGGCGAGTTCGGCCATGGTCTTGGCGACTGCTTCGGCCACCTTCAGGGCATTGGCGCCGGGCAGCTGATAGATGGCAACTCCCGCGCTGGGTTGGCCGTCAAAGGTGCAGAACTGGCTGTAGGTCTGAGCGCCCAGCTCGACACGACCAACATCCTTGATCCGGATGATCCGGCCGCCAAGTCCGGTCGTGATCTTGACGATGATGTTTTCAAACTCTTCGACCTCGTCCAGTCGGCCGGCCACGTTTACCGGGAACTGGAAATTTTGACCCGCGGGTGCCGGCGGCATGCCCACCTGGCCGGCCGGCACCTGGAGGTTCTGCTGCTCGATGGCGCTGATGACGTCATTGGGATCAAGGCTGAAGCTCTTGAGCAGCTCGGGGTCCAGCCAGACGCGCATGCTGTATTGACCTTCGCCGAAAACGACCACATCGCCCACCCCCGGCAGCCGGGCGAGTACGTCCCGCAGGTTGATCCAGGCGTAGTTGCTGAGAAAAAGACTGTCGTAGCGGCCCTCCGGCGAGTATAGATTGATGACCTGGAGGATGGCGGTGGACACCTTTTTTGTGACGGCCCCCTGTTTCTGCACGTCGAGCGGCAGCTGCGGCACGGCGGTGGCGACACGATTCTGTACCAGAATCTGTGCCATGTCCAGGTCGGTTCCCACCTTAAAGGTGATGACCAGCTTGTAAGTGCCGTCACTGGCGCTGGTTGACTGTATGTAGAGCATATCTTCGACCCCGTTCACCTGCTGCTCGATGGGAAGCGCGATGGTGTCGGCCACCACGCGAGCGCTCGCCCCGGGGTAGGTGGCGGTTACCTGAACGGTGGGTGGGGTGATATCAGGGTACTGGGCCACGGGCAGTCCGAACACCGCCACCACCCCGAGGATAATAATCAGGATCGCAATAACATTCGCCAGGATGGGCCTCTCAATGAAAAACCGTGAAATCATGCATGGTCTCCCCTATTTTTGGGTGGGCGCTGCTGCGGCGGAGGCCGTCGCCTCCTTGACGGGGGTCACTTTGGTTCCGGGACGCGCGCGCTGGATGCCGCCTACGACAACCCATTCATCCGCCTGGAGGCCCTTTTCTATTACCCGCATTCCGTTCACGTTGGCGCCGACGTTCACCGGTCTCTGATCCACCATGTTCTGATCGTTGACAACCAGCAGGTAGCGTCCGCTCTGGTCGACTCCCAGGGCCCGTTCCGGGATCAGCAGGGCCTTTTCGCGGACAGCGATGGGGATGCGCAACCGCATAAACATTCCGGGCACCAGCCTCGGCAAGCCGGATGGACCCCTGGGATTGCTGAAAACCGCACGCATCAAAATGGTGCCCGTGTTCGGATCCAGGCTTGTGGAGACGAAATCCAGTCGCCCTTCAATAGGATAACCCTCTGTGTCCGTGATGCCCGCGAAAACCGATACGGTTTTTTGCCTGTTGGGCATCTGCGCCTGTTCAGGCATCTTTTCCATGATGCGGATCAGATCGCGCTCATTCAGGGTAAAGTAGGCGTAGATCGGGTCCATGCAGGTGATGTTGGCCAGTGCCGTGGACCCACCGGCACCCACAAGGTTACCGGCGGTAACCAGGTGGCGGTCCATCCGTCCGGCAAAGGGGGCTGTCACACGGGTGTAACCGAGATTGATCCGGGCAAGTTCCAGATTGGCATTGGCTTCCACTATTTTCGCTTGCTCAGCGTCGCGTTCAGCCTTCCACTTCTCGACCTCCGCCTTGGCGGCGGCATTTTGTTTAAAGAGGGTTAGCTGCCGGTCATACTCCTGACTGGCACGCAGAAGGCGCGCCTGAACCGCGGCCAGCTGGCCTTCGGCCTGTCGCACCTTTGACCGGTAAACATCCTCTTCGATGAGAAAAAGGAGGTCGCCCTTATTCACATAATCTCCGTCCTTGAAATGGATGCCTGTCAGGAAGCCTTCGACCCGCGCTACCAGCTGGACCTGGTCCACGGCCTGGGTGTTGCCGGTCAAATACAGGTAGTCGGTGACCGTTTGTTGGGCAGGCTGACTCACGGCGACATTCGGCGGCGGGGGAGGGACGAACGTGTTTTGCTTCTGGTCGCACGCGGACATAGAAACAAATATTGCGATCAGGGCTGCCAACGCGGACGCACACCTGAGGAATTTTCGAATTCCAAATATCATTTCTGGGGAGTCCATGATAAATTCCTAAAATAAATTTTTAATTCAAAAAAGATATCCAAAAAGTCGGCTCAGTAAAAGCCACAAATCTTCCTTATCTCGTGTTTAGCAATATTTGTGCCCGGGCGCAACCTATTAATTTTTATAGTTTTTTAAATTAGATGAACCATTGAATAGGAAATACGAGTTCCGAATTGACAAG
>QJWQ01000057.1 GCA_003235325.1 Gammaproteobacteria bacterium
CTTGGTCAGGGATTTTTGCAGCATGAATCCGGTGAATCTGGCCAGCAAACCGATGCCGTTTTTATTAATGATATTGACGGCAGCAAAGATTTTACCTGGAAAATATAATGACTGACAAAGAACCGATCACGATGGACGATATCGCCCGGCTGGCCCGGGTGTCGAAGCCCACCGTGTCCCGCGCCCTGAGTGGCAGTCCACTGGTAAGACCCGAGACCCGGGAACATGTGCTCGCAGTAGCCCGACAGTACGGCTATGCCGTCAATCGAAATGCCCAGAAATTACGGCATAAGCGCACCAACACCATTTGTGTCTCCATTGATTATGGTTCATTTCGAAAAAACCATATCACCGACCCGTTTATTTTCGACCTGCTGGCAGGCGTCTCCGAGGCCCTGGGAGAGCTGGACCAGGACATCCTGCTCTGTTCGCCAAAACACAACGGCTTTGACTTCCTGCAACAGGTCTATCTTTCACGGGGTGCCGATGGATTTATCTTCCTGGGCCAGGGTCATCGGGAAAATCTGCTGCAACAGTTTTCCAGTTCTACGGCGCCTTTTATAGTCTGGGGCGCGAAGAAAAAAAACAACAGGTATTGCGTTGTCGGCAGTGACAACTACCGGGGTGGCATGCTGGCCGGCAACTACCTGCTGGGAAAAAACCGGCGGCAAATTCTCTTTGTCGGGGATATCTCACATCCGGAGATCGGATTTCGTCGCAGGGGCCTGGAGGATAGTGTGGCCAGATGCCCGGAGCCTGTGACTGTCGATGTCCTGGTATTGAACAGCTTTTCATTTGAGTCGGCGCTGGCATCGGCAAATCATTACCTGTCCAGGGCCACGGGGACTCCCGACGGCGTATTTGCCTACAGTGATACGGCGGCAATGGCGTTTATTTATGCCTTTCAGAAAGCGGGCTTTGCCGTACCCGGGGATGTGTCCGTGGTTGGCTACAATGATTTGTCCTCAGCAGCATTTTTCCATCCGGCCATCACCACCATTCGCCAGGATACCTACCTGGCCGGAGAATTGCTGGTGAAAAAACTGATGAGATTGGTCGACCAGAAAAAAACGGTATCCGGATTTATACCCACAGAACTGATTGTTCGCGAGACCTGATTCAGGCAAACGATTGTGTCAAATTATTAATTCGGCGAGCTTTTATGCAGGGTTAATGCGGCACATGGAGATGCCGCCATTGGCCGCGGGCCAATGCAAGCCATTAAAATACAAGGGACTCTTAAATAAAAAAAAGTCGCACAATTCCGCCAGCATTTTAAGGGCGCGCGACTAAATAGGAAGGATGCCAATTTAGTCGCCGGGTTATTAGCTGCTGGCGGCAGCACTCCCAGGCTCAGGGAATTCAGGCTGCAATAACCAGGGCAATGCGCCTGAGACAGTCTGTACAAAGCTGTTGCGCCCGCTCCACGGAATCTGCCTCGGTGTAGCACCGCAGTTCCGGCGCATTGCCGGAGGGCCGAAAATGGACGATTTCACCGGAAGCAAGGGTCATTCGCAGTCCGTCTGTCCGATCGACGCCGGTGACGGGCCCGCAATCCGGAACCAGAGAGTGCAGGACATCGCCACCGCTTTCGAGACTTCTCAACAACTCACGGCTGGTCTCGACGGGCACATTCTGGATGCGGTCGCTGGCCGTAAACCGCCGCGGCAAGACCTGACTCAACGCAGACAGCCGACAGTTTTGCTCCCGGGCCATGCACAGCAGGGCAATCATCGGCAACACCGCGTCCCGAGTCGGCAACGCTATTAATTTTGAACCGTTGCGTTCGATATCAGTGCCCAGCAAAAATCCGCCATTGGCCTCGTAGCCAGCAATGACGGCCGCTTCCGGTGCCATAGTCATGCCGGCTATGACATAGGGTGAGCCAATCCTGGTGCGAATGACCTGTTTGAATAATCCACATTTTTCCACGGCAGTATTACAGCTGACCGGCGCCACCACCCAGCTCGCTTGCAAATAAGCAGCACAGAGTATGCCGACAATATCGCCCCTCAGCCAGTTGCCCTTCTCGTCTCCGAGCAACGGCCGATCGGCATCACCGTCCGTGGAAAAAATCGCATCAAAAGAATGTTCGGACGCCCACTGCCTGGACCGAACGATGTCTTCTGGACGCACGGCCTCGGTATCAATGGGGACAAAATCTTCGGTTCTGCCCAGGGGAAGCACCTGGCAGCCCATGCGCTCCAGGATATCGCGCAACAGGTCACGGGCGACACTGGAGTGTTCATAGAGGGCAACCCTTGCCCCGGCCAGCGCTTCAGGACCAAAAAAATTGACATAACGTGCGATATAGGCCTCACGGGCTCGGTAATCCGGTGCCGGAAGCGCAGTGGTCAAAATCTGATCGGGAAGCTGAACCTCGGCGGACAGAATTACCTTTTCATCCGCCTTGGTGATCTCCCCTTCCGGGCGGTAAAACTTGATGCCGTTGCGATCAAAGGGTATGTGACTGCCGGTAACCACCAGGGCGGGCGCCCTGATCAGGACCGCGTAATAGGCCAGGGCCGGGGTGGGCAGAGCCCCGGCATAGATTACGCTGCGGCCGGCATCCTGAATGGCTGCAACACAGGCCGAACTGATACCCGGACTGCTGGGACGCAGGTCGTGACCCAGGACAATCTTCTTGCTATCAGGCACCACCGACTGCAGAAAGGCCGAAATGTAGGCATAACAGACCTCATCGCTCATCGCCTCAACCAGGCCCCTGGCGCCACTGGTGCCAAATTTGACCCCGGATGAAACCATGAGATCTGAAATCCTGTGTCTGGCCACGGTGATAACCCCCGACTTCTTTCAGGGCAGCGTATTGATATTGTTCAATTCCCTGCATATAGCAATCAGGCGAGACTTAAAAGATTCCTCCCCCTTGCGCAGCCATACCCTGGGGTCGTAGTACTTCTTGTTGGGCTTGTCTTCGCCATCGGGATTGCCAATTTGCGACTGCAGGTAATCGTGCTTGTCCTGTGAATACTGTCGAATGCCATTCCAGAATGCCCACTGGAGATCGGTGTCTACGTTCATCTTCACCACACCGTAGGAAATCGCCTCCCTTATCTCCTCGGCGCTGGAGCCGGAACCGCCGTGAAAGACAAAGTCCACCGGCTTGTCGGCAGTATTCAGCGTCTTCTGAATGTAGTCCTGGGAGTCTCGCAGTATCCGGGGTCGCAACTTCACATTGCCGGGTTTGTACACACCGTGCACATTGCCAAACGCCGCGGCCACCGTAAACCGGGCACTGACCTCACCCAGTTCCCGGTAGGCGTAAGCCACTTCCTCGGGTCGAGTATAGAGTTCACCGCTGTCGACCTCGGAGTTGTCCACCCCATCCTCTTCACCGCCAGTGATACCCAACTCGATCTCGAGCGTCATGCCCATGCGGCTCATGCGCTCCAGATAGCGCTTGCAGGTTGCGATGTTTTCCTCCAGCGGTTCCTCGGACAGATCCAGCATGTGCGAACTGAACAGCGGCTTGCCATGTACCTGGAAGAAGGCCTCGCCGGCATCCAGCAGCCCGTCGATCCAGGGCAAGAGCTTGCGCGAGGCGTGATCGGTGTGCAGCAGAACACTGGCCCCATAGGCCGCCGCCAGCTGATGCACGTGCTGAGCGCCGGAGATGGCGCCGGCGATGGCTGCCTTCTGGCCATCGTTCGACACGCCCTTGCCGGCATAAAAGGCAGCGCCGCCACCGGAAAACTGGATAATAACAGGCGCTCTGATCTCGCTGGCAGTCTCCAGCACGGCGTTGATGGTATTGCTGCCGGTAACATTCACCGCCGGCAGGGCAAAGTTGTTGGCCTTGGCGAAGGCAAATAGCGCCTGCACATCACTGCCGGTGATGACGCCTGGAAAATAAGTATTACCGACATTCGACATAAAGCGGTTCCCGTTAGTAGTGTGATCGTTAAATAGATTGATTCTCTGTAAAGCCGCTATTATCTGAACCGGCCCATAGGGTCGATATCATATTACCCATACTCCCTTTTCAGCATCCAGCGAGTACCCTCGAAAGTGAATTCCCGGGCAATAAAGCTGCTTGTACATTGGCCTGTCTTTCTCGGGATGCACCGCTGCCGTTTACGGTGTTCAGCGATATCCTCTTCCACATCATAG
>QJWQ01000164.1 GCA_003235325.1 Gammaproteobacteria bacterium
TGGCTGTCAGCCTGGTGAGCGGCACCGGAATGCGGGCACTTATTCGTTATGATCTGTCTGCCATCCCGGACAGCAGTGTCATTGTTGCCGCAACCGCCTGGTTCTTTGTCCAGACAGCACACCCTGAGGGGCCGGTGAATATCCATGCCCTCACGACTGACTGGACCGGAGCAGATGCCACCTGGGAGACCCTGGGCGACAGCCTGGACCATCCGATACTGGCCACCATTCCCGAGCAGGCCGCCGGCGGTGTCTGGGTACCGGTCAATCTCAGGGCCCAGGTCCAGGCTTGGGTCAATGGCCAGGCAAATTACGGGTTAGCCCTCGATACCGGTAGTGATGGGGTCGATGCCGAATATGGCAGCAGCGAGAGCGCGCAATCACCCTACCTGGAAGTGGTGGTCGGTACCATTGCCGCTACCGCCAGTCTGGAATCGGTCGGCACCCTGGCCAGTGGCCTCGGTAAAACCCGCAGCCGGGCCGATATCAGCCTACGCCAACAGCCCGCCGGCTTTTTTTTCTCACAACCCGATGCCGGCAGCGGAGTCGATACCCAGGTCTACCAGTTGCAGCCCGGTTACAATTTCGGCACCTCGGCCAATCTGCGCGTCGAGGACCTCTACCCGGGCAGTTGGGCCAACGCCCTGTTGAAATTCGATGTCAGCGCCATTCCTGTCGACGCCAGCATTAGCGGTGCCAGCCTCGAACTCTACCAGAATTCAGCCAGCACCTCCGGTGGCGATTTTGACATTCACCAGGTAACCGGTGACTGGGAGGAGGGCGCTGAATCAGGAGGCATCGGTGCGTCCAGTTGGCTCCAGCGCAATGCCGGTACCGCCTGGACCCTGCCCGGTGGCGACTACGCCCAGGCACCGATCGCCGGCCTCAGCATTGGTCCCGGCAAGGCCTGGCACCGGTGGGACATAACCACGCTGGTTCAGGACTGGCTCTCCGGGGAACAGGCGAACCTGGGGCTGGCCGTGGTGCCGTCCAGTGCCGGGAGCAACGCGATTTTTTCCAGTAGCGACGACATAAATCCAGGTCTGAGACCAAAACTCACCGTTACCTATGGCTGCGCCTGTAACACCGCCTGTCTGGGACCTCAAGGCAGCGGCAGACTGTTGATGGTGGTGACTGATGCCAACACCCTGGCGCCTCTGGATGCCCGGAAGAAGGCGCTGTTTGAATCCTGGGGCTACTCTGTCAGCGTTATCGGCGACAGCGCCAGCCAGGCAGGCTACAACAGCGCCATCGCCGCCGCCGACGCAGTCTTTATCTCTGAAACCGTCACTGCCAATCAGGTGGGCACCAATTTGCTGGCCGCTCCCATCGGTGTCGTCAGCCAGGACGGCACCTACAACAACGACCTGGGGTTCGCCGGCGGTAGTGCCCTGGTGGTGGGCTCGGCCATCAACATTACGGACAGCAGCCACTTCATTACTGCGCCGTTTGTCGATGGCCCGCTGGCGATCTATGAGGGCGGCATGCAACAGCTTACCGTCTCGGCTGTGACGGCCCCCGGCCTGCAAACGCTGGCGGATTCCGCTGGTGCCGGCTCACTGGTGGTGCTCGATCAGGGGGCGACCCTGGTCGGTGGCGGCAAGGCCGCCGGACGCCGGGTGATGCTGCCGCTGGGGCCCGATACCGGCATTAACTGGACCTACCTGAACAGCAATGGCCGGCTGTTGCTGCAGCGAGCCCTGGCCTGGGCCATGGCGTCGGCGGACGCGCCGGAATCCGTGGAGCAACTGCTTTTTGTCGCCTCCGGCGCCACACCCGCGCCGCAGGAACTGATGCGTATCGCCCTGATCGAGTCCTGGGGCTATGGGGTTACCGTCATTGACGACAATGACAGCCAGGCTGAGTTTGATGCTGCGGTCGCCACCAGCAATGTCGCCTACATATCCTCCCGGGTCGATGCTGCAACCCTGGCCGGGAAGCTTGTCAATGCGGCCATCGGCGTGGTCAACGAGCAGGCTGACCTGGTTGAAACCTTCGGCTTTGGTGCCCGGAGCATCGTCTACCAGAACAGGGACCAGGTAGATGTACTCGACAGCAGCCACTACATCACCGCACCTTTCGGCACCGGCCTGCTGCCCGTTGCCAGCGGTCCCCAGAATCTGTTGATGATGACCGGGGCGGTCGCCCCCGGCTTCGAGCCCCTGGCCAGTGTGCTGAATTACGGTACTGTCTATGATGTTTCCCTGGGCACCATTGACGCCGGCGGCGAACTCCACGGCGGTGGCAGTGCTGCCGGAAGGCGGGTACTACTGCCCTGGGGCGATGTCAGCTTCGACGTCACTCAACTCAACGCCAATGGCCGGACAATCATGCGGCGGGCCATCGAGTGGGCCCGGGGCGCACCAACGCTGGTCAAAAGCTATCTGGATCAATTTAACAACCTGAGTTGTGATGCCGCTATTGATTACACCGGTAGTGACGGCACCCTGGACTGGAGTGGATTTCAATGGCAGGAACTGGACGATGGCAATCCTTGCTCTGGCGGCATCTGGCTGCTCCTGGAATCCGGCAGTAATCGCCTGGCGCTCACCGGCACTGGCAGCTGGATCCAACGCGGTCTCGACCTGTCGAGTTTCGCCGATGCCACACTCATTTTCGATTATCAGCAAGTGGGTTCGTTTGACAGCAGCCGTTATCTGGCCATCGGGGTGTCGGGGGACAACGGCACTACCTGGACCGAGATCGGTCGTATCGATGCCGCGGGTGACGGCAGCTATCTATCCGCGAGTTACCCTGTTCCGGCGGCACTGGTCAATGCCAATACCGTTATCAGATTCACCGCGACTGATCTGACGGGTTCCCGAATGATTTACCTCGACAATATCATGATCGTCGAGGGCGGCGTTGGCAGCAGCGACGCTAGCGGCGAAGCACCCTTCCCCAGTTATCGGGATGCGTTTAACACCGAAAAAAGCTATGCCGGCAATGACGGCAGTCTGAACTGGTCCACCGACTGGCTGGAAATCAACGAAAGCGATGGTGCCGGCAAAGGAGATCTCAGAGTGCTGGCGGATTTGAGCGACTTCCAGCTGCAGATCAAGGACATGGGCACAGGCTCCGGCGAGGGTGTGGAGCGCGAGGCGGATTTGTCGGCCTGTACCACGGCGATGCTGCAATTTGATTATCGTCGCGAACTACTGGACGAGGCCAGCGACTATGTCACTGTCGATGTCTCCGCCAATGGAGGCGCCAGTTGGGTGGAACTGGATCGAATCGTCGGGCCGGCCACCGACAGTACTTACCAGGCGTCTAACCCCATCGACCTGGGCGGCTATAAGGCGGCCAACAGCCGGATTCGATTCCTGAGTTCACCGACCCTGGGGGATAAGGAAATCGTTTTCTTTGATAACGTGGAGATTAGCTGCCGGTAGTCGACAGGCTGTTGAATAATGATTTCAGCCGCCAGGTCGACATCAGCATTGCCCTCAAGATGTCCAGGGGCGCCGGGTATTCACAGTACAAGCCGCTGGCCATGCAGGGAACAGGCAAGACCAGGATGTCCGCTGCCTGTATTCCGGGCTGAATGTTCCGGCACCGCTTGCCCCCGGGTTCCCCCGTCAGTGGCTACGGACCGGCCCCTGCAGGCAACCTTTCTGTTGCAGCCCGGGGTGGTTCCTACCCGTTACCGGGTGATTGAATCCCGATCCATTGCGCCGGGCAATATAGATATGACGGAAAAGCCAACCATATGACATATAGGGATAAATAAATTTGTGCTATGCACAAAAAAGTCTTGACATGTGGTCCTCAACTCTCTAAAGTGACAGTCATGTTGTGCGGTGCACAACAAAACATTTTAACCCACTTAATACACTTGTTACTTTAGGAGATACACCATGGCTATTGAATTTACCCCTGCAAAACTGAAAGAGTTTTTTGAGAAAGTGGCTGCGGCCAACACCAAGGCTGCCGAAGTTGAAGTCAGCTACCTGGAAGGTCTGTACAAGAGCAACGGCGCCGTTTTCGCCGACATCGCCGACACGGCGGTTGCCAGCGTTGAAGGCTTCAAGTCTGTCAAGAC
>QJWQ01000102.1 GCA_003235325.1 Gammaproteobacteria bacterium
TCTCCCAATGCAGGACGTATAACCGGCAAATGGGAGACCTGGGATGGTGAGTTTTACCAGACGTGGTCAATCGATTCGAACGGATATCTGATTGGACATGATTCTGAAGGTTGTGACTTTGACGGTCAGATTGAGGATTTCAATACGGGCGGGCAGCCCTATGATCTCGATCTTTCGATATCCGGAGATTTGTGTACGGTAACCGGGAATTATTCGGGGCTGGTCTACTGGAGTTCGGGGCCTTTCTGGGACGTCTTGCATGTATCCGTCGACAACGGCGATAGTAAAGCATTGGCTTTCGAGTTGCTTGACACTGACTATTGACCCGGTTGGTATTGAATCGACCACGTAAACCTGACGACTTGACCGCATTCCCCTGTATGCTATTTATGTTCATTAACAACTTAAATTAGGCGGATACAAAAATGGATGGGCGTAAGGGATCTCGTCTGTCGGTTTATAGCCAGCAATCTGCCACCCACCTGGCGTTAATCACAATAGTTGCGCTCCTGCCCGTACATGCCCTGGCCCAGGAGTCCCTTTCAAAGAACTGGTCAATCGAAGAAATTATCGTCACAGCGCGCAAGATCGAGGAAAATGCGCAGGAGGTACCCATGAGTCTCCAGGTACTTTCCTCCGATTACCTGGCAGACTCAGCACTGAATCACTTTTATGACCTGCAGTTCTCCATACCCGCTTATGTCGTCAAGAACCAGGGGGTTTTTGGTGCCGGTAACTCCCTGCGCGGAATTTCGAGCGCCACGCATCTGGACGGCGTTTACCAGGGTACCTCCAATCTCGCCATTACCCGGCTGTTTGACCTGGAGCGCATCGAAGTGCTCAAGGGTCCGCAGGGAACGCTCTACGGGCGCAATGCCACCGGCGGGTCCGTCAACATCGTCACTCACTCACCCGATGATGAATTCAGTGCCGGCCTCGAGGCCACAAGAGGAAGTTTCGACCTGTCCCGGCTGACCGGATACCTGAACCTGCCTCTCGACAGCGGCGCAATCCGGCTGGCCGCCATCGGCTCCGATAGTGACGGCTATATACGCAACTCAATCGACGACCGAAGGTTTGCCGAAAACGATTATTACGGTATCAGGGCGTCGTATAACACCAGGGCCTACGATCGCTTTGGAGTCGAACTAAAGGTTCAGCATGTTGTTGACGACGGTGGCAGCGGCGATTTGTGGGTACCCCGCAAGGATTACCTCCCCGATCCTGAGGATATCCGGCTGACCACAGTGACCCTGGGAGACCCGTTCCTGGAATCTGAAAACAACCATGCCAGCGCCACCCTGGAACTGCAGCTTGATTTTGCGACGCTCAGATCGATTTCAGGCTATGCAAACAGCGAGGTAAGCAATCGTGATGACTGCGCCGGGATTCCCATCCTGGCAGGCTGCGTGCGCGAAATAATTCCGCTCAAATCCTCGCAAAGAAGTCAGGAATTTCAGTTGGTATCACAGCAGGGACAGGCGCTGGATTGGCTGGCGGGAGCCTATTACTTTGATTCGAATGCCTCCTACAATTACGTGGTTATCGCACCACTGATCAGTCCGCTCCCGCAAAATGACTATTTTAATAGCTCGGAAGAAACCGTTCTCGCCCTGTTCGGCCAGGCGAGTTTGCACCTGACCGAAGCCTGGGAGTTAACCGGGGGATTGAGGCTCAGCCGCACCACTGTCCGTCGATTACTGGATGGGCAGGGTTGGGCGGATAACCCCGGTCCACTCAGCGCCAAAAAGGACTGGCAGGATTGTTCATGG
This sequence comes from Gammaproteobacteria bacterium, assembly GCA_003235325.1. Lineage (GTDB taxonomy): Bacteria > Pseudomonadota > Gammaproteobacteria > Pseudomonadales > Porticoccaceae > SZUA-272. The sequence continues at coordinate 1,773 of QJWQ01000102.1, forward strand.
CGTCTCGATACAACATACCACATCAGGGATGAACTGCTCCTGTATGCAGGCCTGTCGACCGGATTTAATACTGGTGACATCACCACAGAACAAAAATGGCCCTCCGGACAGACCGGTGGCCTGGTCAGCGTCGACCCTGAGTACCTGACAGCCTTTGAAGTTGGCGTCAAGTCATTCTGGAAAGAGGGGCAGATCAAACTCAATGCCGCTCCGTTTTATTACTATTTCAAGGATATGCAGCTCGAAACGCGAACTTTCGTGGGCAACACTTTTGTCTTCGTTACCGATAATGTGGCAAAAGCGGAACTCTACGGCCTCGATACTGCACTTGAAGTCAAGCTCACCGACCGACTGGACTTTTCCTCGGGGTTAGTCTGGATGCCAAGGCGGCAATTCGTCGATTACAACAATTCGATTACCGGGGATACCCTGTCCGGCAAAAAAGTGCCCCTGGCGTCACAGTGGAGTACAACAACATCCCTTGATTACCAGCGCCCCATAACCGGCATCGGAACTGTTCGTGCCAGTCTCGAGTATAGCTTCCGGTCACACTATTACTTCACCGAAAACAATACCCCATACCTGGATCAGGGCAGTTTCGGCTTACTGAATGCGCGTTTGAAATTCGAATCTCTGCAGGGAAAGTGGTACCTGTTCGCGTCGGCGCGAAACATTGGCGACAAGGATTACTTCACCACGGTTTTCCTGCAATCAGCGCCGGGATACCCGAATACTTACGAAGTTGGTATTGGCCTGCAACTGTAGGCAAGACATTGATTCTCAGCCGGCTTCGTTAATTATGCTCAGCCTGGTTTGGTGTCACGGAGATTTGCCGAAACTGGCTCTTGCCCGGATTGCCGCATTCACGATCATGCCCCTTGTGCGCCATGCAGGCGTAAACTGCCCATTCGGGATAGGGCATACCTCGCCTGAGCGGGTCAATTGCCACCGGCTCTAACTGATGCTCTCCCGGCGTCAATCGAAGACCATCAATGGACCGTCTGCAATATTTATCGGGCGGTCCTGGCCGCGTCCAGCAACGGGGTGGTTCCCCCCCTCGTGACACGCAATAACCGTAGGCTTCTTTCAGCGCCGGAATAGTCGCCGCGCCGAAACCGTCGGGCTGGTTGCAGTCCTGGTTTGTGGTGCAGTTGGAAAGGCCAATCCCGAAAGGTACCAGGTCGGCAATTAGGCAGGCGCCGCCCTGGCGAAGCTCCTCTTTCGATGATATGGCTGATTGCGGACCGGAAACCTGAAACGTACCAGTAACCATTGGCACACTGCCGTCGATCGATCTGATGGGGCCTGCCTGAATAACCCAGCTATCCGTCTTTGCGGAATCCGTCGGGGCCGGGTCGGCATAGCATGAAAAGATCCATATACTGCAGAGCAAGCCGAGGATTCCAGCAGTCTCGGCCAAATGGTCGATTACTCGAAGTCCGCGCGTTCTCATCAACGAACCTCCAGCAGATTCATGCGGGCAAGCAGGTCAACAAATCCCCGGCTATTTCGGATCGCAGACGGAAAGGGATACACGGCCAGAAACGTCATTTTCGGATCCCGTACCTCGTAAGCTTTTAGCAGCCATTTCAGCGTATCCTCGGGATATCCGAGCGCATTGGCCACGGCTGCGAGATCAAAGGGTGGAACATAGCTTACTTTTGCACGTTCCAGCAGTTCCTGCCGCAACGCTTCTGCTTCCTCAACACGCCCCATACTCGCGAGCATCTCCACTTCGTTCACAATCGCCCAACTGGCGTTACTCGAATACTTCCGGGCCAACTTGATCTCCTGCAGCGCTTCTTCAAAGTGGCCTTGTGCGGTGTATATCCATGACAGGCCGAGAAGCGTATGCCAGAACGTAGCGTCCATCTCACTGGCTGCTTCCAACTGCTTCTGTGCTTCGTCAAGTCGTCCCGAGCTCATCAGCCAATATCCTTCCAATACGGCCGCCATTGGATAGAACGGACTGATTTCCCGCGCTCGGCGCACCTCGACGAGCGCCTGTTCAATTCGACCCAAACTGGCAAGCAGATTTGCAAAGCCCAGGTGACCTTCCATATCGTTCGGAGCCAGCTGAATGGCTTGTTTGAACAGGGCTTCCGATCCGGCCCAGTCCCACTCGTACCAGAAGGCAATTTCGCCCAGCATGGCATAGGCATCCGCTCGTGACTTATCGAGTTGCAGCGCCCGTTGCACGGCTATTTTGGCTTCAGGAAAGAAGTCCCGAGGTGCTACTTCACCGCCCAGGGGACTGCGGAACAGAGCGTTGGCGAGACCAATCCAGGCATCGGTATAGCCGGGATCCAGCGTCACTGCCTGCCGAAAACTGGCAACTGCAATCTGGAGATCGGCAGGTGTGAGCCTTGAAAAGTGGTAACGGCCGGAGAGGTAACTCTGATAGGCCTCCACGTTGGAGGTGCCTGCACGGCCGAGATGTTCTTTTTCCCTGCGCCCCAGGGGCAGAGACAGTTCAACGACGATCTGGCTGGAAATATTCTGCTGTATTGAAAAAATATCGGATAGCTGGGTGTCAAAGGTGCCGGTCCAAATGGCCACGCCGTCGGATACCCGCAAAAGGCGCGCATTTATCCGAATTTGATCCCCCTGACGCTGAATACTGCCATCCAGAATGGCATCGGCGGCCAGATCGCTGCCCAGTTGCAGGGAGTTGCGATCCAGTTGTCCGTATTGGCGGACAGAGGTAATGGGCCGGACAATAATCTGGTTGATTTCGCTCAGGCGCGCGATCAGCGTATCCGCCATCCCCAATTCTAGTTCGGGATCGCGATGCAGTTCGGTCAGGGGCAGAAAAGGCAGAACTGCCAAAACCTGTGGTTTGGGCGCGTCGGCACTGCCGGGATCTCCGTCCCACCGGAAAAAGGTTATGGCCAGACCAACAAGGATGACTACCGCCGCGAATCCGATGTAGTACCTGACAGAAGATACGCCCGCTTCTTCACGGGGCGTTTCAGTGAATGCTTCCACTGGCAGCGGCGCCTCTTTGAGCACGTAGCCCCGCTTCGGTACCGTGCTGATCAGGTCTTTATAGCTGTTATCCCCGCCGGCACTGACCAGTTGCTGCCGAAGTTGATAGACACACTGGGTTAACGCCTCGTCATAAATGTCAGTACCGGGCCAGATTTCCGCCAGCAATTCCGATCGCGATACCAGTTCCCCCGGACGGGTTGAGAAAAATCGCAGGACCGCGATAACCCGTGGTTCAAGGTGCAAAGTCCCTCCGGGCCCGGAGATAACACCGACACCGAGGTCGACGTTGACGTCCCTGAGCCTGAACTGGGTACCGGTTAGCGTATCCGCATTATGCACAGGGCATATATTGCTCCCAACGTAAAGGCTCAGGCAATAGCCCGTGGCAGCCCGCGGGTTCCACCGACTGCGAGTTCGCTGCGCAATGTGTTGATTCAAATCAGCAATTTTTTCCTGAGATATCGCTGAGGATATCTGCAGGCATAAAACCCTGCGCCATGCGACGCTCGGCATGAGGGCATCACAGGCAACCCACTGGGTAATCACGAAATCGCCGTATCGCTCCCTGTGGTTTTCCCAATAGCAACCAGTCTGCAATCGGGACTGGTGTCATATTTCTGAATTTGTAAGGAGACCAAGTCATGTCAATTCACAGTGTTAATTCCGGCAAAAGATCAGTCAGATGCAGGTGGCTTCTATTGGCAGTACTGGCAGGCAATCTGTTCCAGATCCTGGCCGCCGAGGCCGACGCCCCTGATCCGATCGTTGTCTACAGCATCGAAGGATTACAGGAGGCTCTGACCGATGACAACGCCGGTCGTGTCATCGTGCTTTCAAGTGGCAGTTACCAGACTGAGGTGCCGCTGGTCGTGCCAGATAAGGTAACGCTCATGGGTGAGGGGGTCATGCTCGGGGGCCAGGTACCAACAGAATTCGAGCCCGGGTCGGTCACAAGCATCGTCGCCGCGCCCGGTTTTGTCGGCGACCTGCTCACCCTGGGCGACGGCTCGGCGATTATCGGTTTACAGCTCGAGCAGGCTGCAGGATTCCCGGCGCCGGGCAATATTGTGACTGTTGCTTCACGCCACTCGGGCGATTCAATCACGGTAGCCATAGAGGATTGTGAACTGATAAATCCCAACAGCTCAGGTGTCGGTCCCCTTGGCCCCATTGGTGAGGGTGTGCTAATAACCACCAGGAATGCCTTCGGTCCAGCTCCGCCGGCAGCGCACGAGGATGCTCAAATCACCTTACGAATGGAACATTCTGTTATTCGATCCTCGGCCGGTGCCACGGGCGTATTCGCGATCAACTTCGGCGCAAGAGGATTGATCACTGCGGAACTCAAGCATAACTACATATTGGGTGGCCTGCGAGTGGCCGGTGGTGTGAGTCGCGGTGATGCAACCTCGGATGCGATGGTCCAGATTGAATCGGTGCAGAACGTCTACGAGTCTCCAGATAGCCCTGTCCCGACAATCGGGTGGCAAATTTATGGCGGCAGCTCAACACCCATCCCTATTCCGACTGGGGTGGCATCATCGAATACGGTCTATGTAAGCTCGACAGACGATCGTATCCTGGGCTTCACCACGTCAATTCTGGGTATAGGCGCGCAAAAATTTTTCGATCAGCCACAACAACCGCTCTCCAATAACCTGGTCGACCTGCGCATCCGCGGGCTTGAGATGCGCACTGCCAACACAGTGGGTGCCGCTGATTTCAGGCTCGTCGGCGCAAATTCAGATGGCGAGTACACCCCCGGAAACGGTAACGTTTTACGCGTATTGATGCGCAATTCGACTGGCAGCGGTTACGCCGACAATCTTTACGCAAATTCCTTTGGCCCGTCCCTGGAAGAAAACCTGGGAGTCGACAACCGACTCGAGTTTGTAGGCAGTGTCAACGCTTTCCAAACGACCAATGTCGCCATCGATCCTCTGCCCGGGGAGGAATTTTTCAACGGTGGCAACTGAGTAATGATGTAAAAATGCGGTTGCGTGGTACGAGGGGTGGAATTGCGTATTGGCGATTCTTCTGCCTCCGCCACGCGGCTCTTTTCAATTCGCAACACATTTCTTACTGGGTAACGCCAAAATTTCGATCCCCTTTTTTGTTTAATCCAGCGCCGCCAACAATTGACCCCATACCCAGGGAACCTCTGATTAATTCGTCTTTGCGAAGTAAGAAGTGACGTGGCAATCCAAAAAAGATATACGATTCATTTAATTGGATTACTTCGCTTCGCTCGTAATGACGTAAGTCTGCCATTTTCAGACGCTCCCCAGGCGAATCGTGGCAAGCCGGATGTGTGATCTCCCAAATAATTTTTTTCTCATTCGCCAACACCCAGCAGTTTCATACGCCTCAGCAAGTCAATGAATTCAGGTCGTGATCTGAGCTTTTCCCATATCTTATCGACCGCGAGAAACGTCATTTTCGGATCGCGCAGTGCGAATGCCTTTTCAAGCCAGGCCAGCGCGTCGTCCATTGCACCCAACACGATGGCGGCACAGGCCAGATCGTAAGGCGGCACGTAGCGCTTTTTTGCCCTATCGAGCAAACTGTTCCGCAGTGCCTCGGCTTCATCCGTGCGCCCCTGTTCCACCAGAGCGCCTACCTCATTGATAATACCCCAGGTTGAATCGCCAGAGTACTCTCGCGCCAGTTTCGCCTCTTTTGCAGCTTCATCAAAACGGCCCTGGCGACGATAAATATCGGCCAGTGCGATCCGGGTATGCCAGAAAGTCGCATCCTGATCCCGTGCCCGCTCCAGTTGCTGCTGTGCTTCTTCGACCCGCCCTGCTCTCAGCAGCCACATGCCCTCCAGCGCCGTTATCATGGTGAAAAACGGACTGAGTTCCCGGGCTCGCTGCGCTTCCTCGATGGCTTGCGCCAGTCGCCCGGTATTCGCCAGCAGGTGCGCATAGCCCAGGTGGCTTTCCGCGTCGTAGGGATTCAGGGCAATGGCATGCCTGAAAATGGACTCCGATTTTCGCCAGTCCCACTCATACCAGAAAGCGATCCAGCCCAGCATGGCGTTTGCCTCTGCCAGCGAATCATCGATCTGTAGGGCCTTCAGTGCCGCGCGCCTGGCCTCGGGATATTAGTCCCCGGGTGGAACCTCTCCGCCCAGGGGGCTGCGAAACATGGCGCTGGCCAAGCCCACCCAGGCCAGTGCATAGTTGGGATCGAGCGTGACTGCCTGGCGAAAACGGGTGACCGAGGTCTGCAGGTCCAGGGGGGTAAGCCTGTAGAGATGGTAGCGTCCAGCAAGATAACTCTGATAGGCATCGACGCTTAATGTACCCCCGTAACCAAGGCGTTCCTTCTCCTGTCGTCCCAGCGGCAGCGACAATTCATCGACAATCCGCCTGGAAATTTCACCCTGGACCGCAAAAATGTCGGAAAAATTCTCATCGAAGGTACCAGTCCAGATCGCCACCCCGTCGGCTACCCTTAACAGGCGCACGTTGATTCTGATCTGGCCCTCGTTGCGCTGAATGGTGCCGTCCACCACGGCGTCTACCGCCAATTCCTGGCCCGCCTGCAGGGAATCCCTGTCAAGCTCCCCGTATCGGCGCACCGAGGTAATCGGACGCACAATAATCCGGTTGATTTTGCCCAGGTGTGCGATCAGCGTGTCCGCCATCCCCAGTTCCAGCTCGGGATTATGGTGCTCCGCAGTCAGGGGAAGAAAAGGCAGGACCGCCAGAACTTGCGGTTTGGACGCGTCGGAGGTGCTGGAAGCCCCGCCCCACTGGTAATACACAAAAGCCAATCCGAAGATCAACAGAACGGCCGTTAACCAGATGCGTAACGCTTTTGAAGGTGAACCGGTCGCATCTGCAGTTATAGAAGGTAGTGAATCGAGCGGCAGTGGACCTTCTTTGAGCACGTACCCGCGCTTGGGAATCGTGTTGATCAAATCCTTGTAACTGTTATCCCCCCCTGCGCTGGTGAGTTGTTGTCGAAGTTGATAGACACACTGGGTTAACGCCTCGTCATAAATATCAACACCAGGCCAGATTTGGGCCAGCAATTCGGATCGCGACACCAGTTCACCCGGGTGACGTGCGAGGATTTGCAAGACGGTCATTACCTTGGGTTCCAGGCGCAAGGTGCCACCAGGCCCGGAGATCACGCCGACACGGGGATCGACACTGACGTCCCTGATCCTGAATTGAGTACCGCTGGTCCCATCCGCACTGTTCACGCCCTCCATGTTGCTCCTCGCTTGAAGGTTTTGGCAATAGCCGGAGAAAGGACCGAGCCAGAGACAAAACGCAGATTTTTTCGTAACCAATTCTGTTTCGCACCTGATTGATATTTTTAGAAAATAATTTCCTGAGACATTGCTGAGAAATTCCGCAGGCGATAAACCCCGAGCGATGGGAACCTATTCTCGACCACGGCGATCTGACGTCGCTAAAGTCAGGGCCAAAGCCAAAGCGGTGATGACTGAGGTGGTCTTCGGCAGCGGCCAGTCCGGAGTACGGCCGCTATTGCAATCAAACATATTGCAAGGAGATAAGGCCATGGTTATTCAACTAGTTATTTCAAAACCCGGATTGTGCAGGTTCGGGTGGATGCTGTTTTCGATGTTGGCGTTTCACCTGGTACAAATCGGCAATACACACGCTGAGTCGATCGTCGTCGACAGCATGGACGCGTTGCAAGCGGCGTTGATCGAGGAAAACGCCGGTCGGGAGATCCTGGTGCTACGGGGTAACTACGAAGCCTATGTGCCGCTGCTCGTCCCCGACGGCGTAACGCTCAGGGGCGAAGGCGTGATGCAGGGCAAATCACAACCCACCGGATTCGTTCCTGGTTGGGAAACCCGTATTTTTGCAACCGCCGGATTCGCTGGTGATCTGGTGTCGCTCGGCGATGGCGCCGCTTTGGAGGGTCTGCAACTCGAACAGGCCTGGGGAAGCTCCGGCAACGTGGTGATGGTGGGATCTCGTGAATCTGGAGACTCCATCGCTGCGTCCATTGAAGAGTGCGAAATCATTAACCCCAACAGGCCCGGCGTGGCACCGCAGGGCCCGATTGGCAAGGGCGTGGTATTAATTACCAGGAATGCCAATGCCGGTGCGCCCCCTGCGCCCCATGAGGATGCTCAGATTTCGCTGAAAATGTACCGTTCGGTCATTCGCTCCAATTTCAGTGGCGCGGGATTCTATGTCATCAATTTCGGCGCTAGGGGAATGATCACTGCTGAACTCAGGCAGAACCAGATCGTCGGCGAACTCGAGGTGATCGGGGGCGCGAGTCGCGGTGACGCAGTATCCGGAGCGATGGTTTTTATCAACTCGGAGCAGAATGTCTATGCGTCACCGGATATTCCGTCGCCTGGAAATGGCTGGCTGCTCTTTGGCGGGAGCAGTGTACCCATTCCGATTCCCACTTCCCCTTCCACAGGGAATGCGGTTTATGTCAGTTCGACAAACGATTCTATCCAGGGCTTTACAACTTCGATACTGGCTGAAGGTGCTCACAAGTTTTTTGACGCCCCGCAGCAGCCGGTGTCGGACAATTTGCTGGACTTGCGGGTACGCGGGCTGATCATGGAAACGGCAGCTGTACCGGGGGCGGCTGATTTCAGAATTTATGGCGCAAAATCCAATGGCGAATTTTCGCCCGGAGACGGGAACCTGGTACGCGTCCTGGTCCGGAATTCAATGGGTAGCGGCTACCGTGAAAACTCCTACGAAAATACCTTCGGACCCACTCTGGAGGAAAACATGGGTGTCGACAACCGGATTGAATTTGTGGGTAGCAGCAATGCTTTTCAAACCACAAATGATGCGATCGATCCCTTGCCCGGCGAGGAGTTTTTCAGCGCTGGCAATTGAGAGCTGAAGTATGAATGCGGCTGTATGGTGTGAAGAGTGGTATCACTTGTATTATTTGTTTTAGGGCCTGTTAACACTTCCCGCTTCCACCATGCAGCCCGCTTCTGTTCGCAACACCTTCCAGATCAGGCAACGCCAAAATTTGTTTCACCAGCCTTGGACCCCATGCATTGAGCAGGATAAGACCGGCGAGATACAGCGGCAGGTGAGGAGAGATCGCCGCCGTAGTTCAGCGCAACTAACTTTTATTTACTTTGCTTTGATTCGGATGCCCTGGAAGACCCCGGGGATTCCAGTTTCAGGGTACGAAAATATTGCGCCGCCGCGTCATTGATCCTGGGCGCCAGCAGCAGGGTCGAGATCATGGTCGGTATTGCCATCATTGCGTACATGCCAATCAACAGCCCGTTGACCAGTTTCAGCGACACCACGGAACCCAGTACGATCAGGCCGATATAGACCGGGGTATAAAAATGCTGCCGTTCGGCGCCTAACAGGAATCCCAGACATTTGGCGCCGTAAAACCAGAAGGTGACGATGGTGCTGAAGCTGAGCAGTGCCACCATCAGCAACAGCAGATAGATACCGCTATTCGGGAATACCAGGCTTACAGCATCCGCCGTCATTGCTACTCCCTCGACACCGGTGCTTTCCTGCCAGACCCCGGTCAGCAGGATCATCAGTGCCGTGCAGGTACAGACCAGCAGGGTGTCGATGATCGGTCCGGTCATGGCCACGACACCCTCACGAACTGGCTCGCGGGTGCGGGCCGCGCCATGGGCCATGGACTCGGTGCCGATCCCGGCCTCGTTGCTGAAGGCGCCGCGGCGCACGCCTATCATGATTACCGTGCCCAGCGCGCCACCGGCAGCTGCATCCCCGGAAAAGGCATCATTGACAATCAGGCCCAGCACACCGGGAATATCCGACCAGTGGGCGGCGAGTACAACGGCGGTCATGCCCAGGTACAGCAAGACCATGCTCGGCACCAGTCGCACTGTAATTTTTCCAATCCGCTCGATCTTTCCTGACACGACCAGAAATACCAGCACAGCCACCAGGCTACTGGTAATCAGATCGAAGCCAAGGTGCCGGGCGGGTGTGGCCCAGCCCGCCGGAATGGCCACCACCTCCCGCATCAGACCGATAAACTGGTTGGCCTGAAACAGGGGCAGGGTGCCCAGCATGCCGGATACGGCAAAGAGCACGGCGAGCGGATACCAGCGGCGCCCCAGACCCTCCCGGATCACGTACATGGGCCCGCCCCGCAGTACACCCAGGGAATCGTGGCCGCGATACATCACCGCCAGCGATGCCGTATAGAACTTGGTGGTCACACCGACGATTGCCGTCACCCACATCCAGAAGACTGCCCCGGGACCGCCCATGCTGATGGCGATGGCCACGCCGGCAATATTGCCCATGCCCAGGGTACCGGACAGGGCCGTGGACAGCGCCTGGGCATGGGAGACATGACCAGGGTCCCGGGGGTCGTTGTATTTACCCCGCAGCAGTGCCAGGGAATGGCCGAGATGGCGGTAAGGACGCAGTCGTGAATAGCACACCAGCACCAGGCCACCGCCAACCAGCAGCAGGATCAGCGGTGAACTCCACATAAAGTTGGCGAAGGCATTAGAGGCTTTTTCCAGATGGGTGATGACGGACATGGCGGTATTGGGGCCTGTTAAGGTGAAAACAACGATAAAGGGTTGATACAGGACACCAGTGTTGAAAAATAGCCGACGGATTGCAAATGACGAGGCTGTTGATATCCCTGGTTTTGGCGAGCTTATCTTTTTGTCCAAATGGCCCCGTGGCCAAATCCGCATACGGTCAAAAGCTGTCGACACACTTGCTGGACGGTATGGAAAAACAGTTTCCCCCAGGACGCCTTGAAGCTGCCTGATCCTGTCTGCCGGTCGCAGACCCGATATCTCTTGCGTATCAATGGCACCGGATGGCCCGGATTCTAGGGGGCGTTTTCACAGGCCAGATCGGTGGTTTCCACTTCCGCGTAAACTCTGCCGTCCTCGAACAGAAGGTTGCCCTCGTTGACTGCCGGCACCTGTTTATGCCGGGCCAGGACGAAATCGGCGCTGCCAACGGGTGGCGAGGATACCCCGTGATCCGTGGTCAAAATCCGCTGTTAGTTGCTGAAACAGCCAGAAAACGCGTCTTTACCCTCAGGCGTTGGCGGACAGGCTTTCCAGCTCACGGGGGGCCGGAGTCTTGCCCAGGAACAAAAAGGGTGTTTATTCTTCTTATATTTGTCACCATCCCTTAAACGGGAAGCGTAACAGGGCCTATTTAAACTAGGGCCTGTTAACACTAATTGGATTGACGTTGTTGAGTCTAAAAATTCACCAATCAAGGCGCGAGGAGTGTAGTTTGGTTACTCCAAATAAGCGACGAGCAACGCTGAGTGGTGATTTTTTAGACTCAACCCGGAGGGCT
>QJWQ01000169.1 GCA_003235325.1 Gammaproteobacteria bacterium
GGCCCGCAAGCAGTATTCCGGGCTTCGCATCTACAAATCGTCGTTTCGCTCCATGAAACATACGATGACCGGCCGACGGGAGCGAACCCTGATGAAACTTATCGTCGATGACGAAACCGATCGGGTCGTTGCCGCCCATATGGTTGGCGCCGAGGCCGGCGAAATCATGCAGGGCATCGCCATTGCTATCAAAGCCGGGGCCACAAAGGCACTGTTCGACCAGACCATCGGCATTCACCCGACAGCGGCCGAGGAATTCGTCACCATGCGAACTCCGGTCTGAGTCAGGCCTGTCACCAAAGCGGATCGCGGATTTTTTCCGGACAGGCGGAGCCCGGGACCTTCCCGCAAAACCGGCAGGGTCCCTGGTAAGGTCATCGAATTCACTCGATTTTTCGTAAACGCAATGGCCTCCACAAAAATCCGGGTGCCGTTGCCGGGCCTCGCCATCGGCCCCATTGGGACCCGCTTGGAACCTGGTCCGGTACCGGAGGTTTTGGCCTAAAATATATCAGGTAGTGCGCCGCCCGCGAGTTGCGCGGCGAGGCCGGATTTCATTTCACTCGGGAGGGGCTGGAATGCCAACTGTCTTTCCCGCTTGAAGCAACAACTTGACTCACGAGTAACGAAAATCAGGATGTCACAGGGGCAAAATGTCCGGGAAATTTGAAGGGCTAAACGTATTGGTGGTTGAGGATTCACTCTTTCTGGCGGAATTAATTGGCAAGAATCTGCAAAGTCTTGGCTGTGAGGTTATTGGCCCGGCGCCCGGTGTTGACGAGGCCATGGCGTTGCTTGAGGCGGGAGACACTGACGGCGCCCTGCTCGATATCAACCTGGGTCGTGGCAACACGTCATTTCCTGTTGCCGAGGAGCTGTTGAAAAAGAAAATCCCGTTCGGTTTTCTCACGGGCTATGACGATCCTTCGATCATCCCCCCCGAATATCGGGCGATACCGGTCCTGCTAAAGCCTTTTGATATCGATCAGCTGGCACTGTTCATTCTGGATTTGATGGCCTCAGCGGTAAGCAAGGACAAGAGTTGATCCGCGGGACTTGCTGGAAAAACAATGGGACACCCCACCGGTCGACTGGCCTGCAAGGCCTCGAATGGCCGCTGTTATGCGAGAGTTGCCCGTGATTTTTTTCCGGATGAACTGCCATCCCGGTCACCGTAGGACGCGTTTCTCAAGGCTTCCACCACCGCCATGAATTGATCCGCCTGGTCGGAATCCAGGGCGATCAAACGATTGTGGGCTTCGATAATGGTTTCCCGAAGTCCCGGCGCATCGACGTCATCGGTGCTCATTGACTGCAGCTGTATCAGCTGCCGGTAATTCCGGGTTGCCGATTCCTGTTCCCTGGTGAATGTCACCAGGTCATAGACTTCATCCAGGGACATGGCCATCAGTTTTCGCAAGTCTTCCATCTGACACCAGAGCATGGGCCTGACCTGAAATCGCCGCTGACACTCGATGGCAAACCTGGCCAGCAAACCCATGATGGTGCTGTCCGCCTGTCCGGCGTCAACCAGATCGACAATGACACTGTCGACATTTTTCAGTTCCAGAAAATTGTCGATGCAATGATTCAGCGACATGCATACGGTGACCCGAAGTTCGCCACTGAGTTTCAGGTAAATTTCCCGCCCCTGGTTAGAGGCGGTAATGCTGCCGTTCTGTCGTTGGGTCATTTCGGTAATTCCCTGTTTGCATTGGTGGAATGATCCACATAACTTTCCACTTTTGTCAGATTCCGGCTGCTTGCCAATCCGGGGTATTACGTATTGACTCTATGGTCGGTATCTGGGTCTGTTTCAGGCTCTATTCCTCTCGCTTGAGCGTACCTGTTCGTCCGAACGGTAGCCCTGGGTGCCTGAGGTCTGCAAGGATAGGCTGACTATATTTCAGCGTTATTTCAAAAAGATTACGATTGGCGCTGTCCCGGTTTTTTTGCATTTCCCGCCGTGCCGAAATCTTTCAGTTGAGCTCAAGATTTTTCAGCGACAGCGCGGCGCCAAGATAACAGCAGGCGGCCAGGATCATCACCGCTGTCAGGCCCGCGTGCACGGCAATGAGACCGGCGCCAAGGGTGCCCAGGACGCTGGCAAAGCCGTTCAGGGCCCACAGCCAGGCAATAGTGGCCGAGGACGCATTTTGCAGTCTGCCGATGGCATGGGGCAGGGCAAAGCCCATGGGCAGGCTGATCAGAAATATCAGCAGCAGGACGTGACCCAGCCTCAGTGTCAGCGACCAGCCGGCGCCCAGGTTAAACAGCATCTCCAGGATTTGCGGTGCGATGACGGCACTCAGGGCGACGACCACCAGCACTCGAAACATGACCCGTGAGCCGGGCCGCCAGTGTTGCTGACAGAGACTGCCGGTACCGGCGCCGGCCAGCATGGCCGCCAGCACCGCGCTCATGCTGACAGCGGCACCATCCAGCAGCAGGGACAGTTTTTGCAGCAGGCCGATTTCCACGAACATAAAGCCAAAGCCAATGGCCAGAAAATAGGTTATAGCCCGGCGGCGATGTTGATGGGGCCGGAACGCCAGCCGGAATGGCAGGATCAGCAGGGCAGTGGCGAGCAGCGTGCCCACCAGCAGAGTGCAGAGTCCGAGCAGGTATCCCCAGTCGAGATGTTGCCGCCACATGGGGCCGGTGGCCTGGAGCCACCGGTGCAGGGATTGCCAGCGAAAAAAGCGGAAAAAGAAAGGGCGATCATCCGTCGCCGTCGACAGGTCGAACAGGTACTGTCCGGTGTCTGCTGATCCCGACAGCAGCGCCGAGACCGGTCTGTGGTAGTCCTGACTCAGGCGGTGGTAACGGTTGGCTTCCCCGGACTTCAGTCCCGGCAGCGCCACCAGGTCAAACTGATGCTGCCGCGCCCAGGTGCGCAGCCGGTCACTGGCATCGGAATCGAGCGCCGATGCGCCGACCATGATCACGGCAGTGCGCCAGTCCCGGACTATCGCCATGTGCTCTGGAGGCGGCCGTTCCCGGGTGTTCAGGAAGTCGGTCAGCATCGACACCAGTTTCAGCGTTTCCCGGGGAATGCTGTGCAACTGCACCTCGATCACCAGGAGACCGCCTGCCGACAGCTTCTGATAAGCGGCCTCCAGACCCTGTCGGGTCAGAGAGTAGTTTTCCTGGGTCGCGGCCATGCCGGCCTCGGGGCTGTCGACCGTCAGCATGACAATGTCGTAACAACAGGGGGCGAATGCCAGGTAACGGCGGGGCGAGCTGCGTATCAGCGCCATGCCGTCGGGATAAATGCCCGCCGGCTGTCGGGTCTTGAGCCGGTTCAGCAGGTCGATGGACTCCCGGTCTTCGGCGGTCATAGCCACCACCCGGGCACCGGCCGCGCTGGCGATCCAGGCGTGCCAGAGAGCGCCGATATCGAGGATCAATACCCGTTGGGGCACCGGCAGCAGGGCGTAGGGTGCAAAACCCAGCACCTGATGGTAGAAATCCGGCGACGGCAGGGGTGGCAACAACAGCGGCACCGGCGAATCGCCGTCGGTAAACCACTGCCACTGTCGTGGTGCACTGGCACTGCTGCCGAGGCTGAGGCCGGGTGCCGCGTGCATGCCGGGGCTGTCCAGAACGCTGAAGCGATGACCGAGACCGTCGGTCTGCAGCAACAGGTGGCTGCCCCGTTCCAGTTGCCGCAGGGGCTGGGCCTTGTACTCTGCCGGGGCCAGTTGCAGCAGCGGGTAACCGGCGAGTACTGCCAGGGCCGCCACGCCGCAAGCCACCAGGGTTTTATTTCGGACCCCGGCCAGGACCAGGCCGGTCAGCGACGACAGCAGTGACAGCACCAGCAGGGCTCGTTCCAGGCCAAGACTGTGAATCAGTGGCAGAATCCCCAGAGCACCGACGGCGCCACCGAGCATATCCATGGCATAGACGCGGCCCGCCCGCTGCGGCCAGCAGATGAAGCAGGTCGAGACAAACAGGGCACCGAAAAAAAATGCCGGCAGCAGGCACAGGGCGTAGATCGCCAACAAGCCGATCTGCACGGACTGCCAGGGCAGGGCGAGCATGTTCAGTGGTACCAGGCCACAGAGCAGCACCCCGGCCATCATGCCGGGGCCCAGCAATAGCGTTGGTGCCAGCAGCCAGTATGGCCGGTGTCGGGTGATAGCCCCGGCCTGTCTTGCCACCAGGATGCCGGCGCCGCCAAAACCCAGCAGGGCGACGGCAATGACCAGCGGCGCCAGATGGTACCAGTGCTGAATGGCGATCATGCGCGTCAGCCAGACCTGATGAGCCAGCAGGATTGCCGATACGCTAAACAGGGCCAGCAGTTGACGGCGGCTCGGTGTGTCACCACTCCGCATTCTGTTTGCTCACCAGGGGCACGAATCTCACCGGCAACAGGCTCTCGGTGGTGACAACGCCACTGTCGTCCTTGCGTACCAGCATCAGCCGCTGGGCTCCCCAACTGGGTCCCACCGGAATCACCATGAGCCCGCCGGGCTTGAGTTGGGCCACCAGAGGTGGCGGGATATGCCGGGCTGCGGCGGTGACCAGGATTCGGTCGAAGGGAGCATAGGCTTTCCAGCCGTAATAGCCGTCCCCCTCTTTGGCAATGATGTTGGTCAGGCCAAGTTCCCGAAAACGCACCCTGGCCGATGCCGCCAGGGGTACGATAATCTCGATGGTATAGACCCTGTCGGTCATCCGGGCCAGAATCGCCGCCTGGTAGCCGGAGCCGGTGCCGACTTCCAGCACCCGCATGCCCGGCGAAATGTCGGCCAGTTGGGTCATCAGGGCCACGATATAGGGTTGGGAAATGGTCTGCCCGTGGCCGATGGGCAGCGGCCGGTCGGCATAGGCCTGGACTTGCAGGTATGCCGGCACAAATTCGTGTCTCGGCACGGTGCGCATGGCCGACAGCACCCTGTCGTCTGTGATCAGGGTGATATCGTATCCGTAGCCGGACAATTCGCTCACCATCCGGTCGCGATCGGCCTGGCGGTCACCCGCGGTCACCGGCATAGTCGCCAGTAAAAGAGCGGTCAACAATCTGGTTAGCCAGGACTTTGCTGAATAGCTGTTCATATCCTCGATTCCTGCCTAAAGCATAGCAATTGCCACCAGGCTGACAATTTTCCGCCGGCGCCAGTTGACCTGGATCATGACAGGACGCGGCTGTTATTAGCCTGGCAATCTTTGATGCGAAGTTAAAACGCGGCGCAGGGACGCGCCGCTATTGGCAATTGGCCAATGCAAGCCTCGGACATACAGGGTCATTCGCAAATTGCCGCCAGTATTTCCCATGCGCGAAACAAAGAGGCACGCAACAAACAGACGCGAAACAAAGAGGCTCGAAACAAAGAGGCTCGAAACTAAACAGATAAGGAAATCTGTTTTGTGGCCAGGTTAACAGTGCCGAATTGGCAAGCCGGCACTATTGCAGTCTGCTATCCTGAATCCGAAGCCAGACATCGAGGAATTATCGCTATGAGCCAGCGGCGTCAGCAGTGCGCGGATAAGATTGTGGCAAGATTCAGACAGACCCTGGGTCATGACCTGGCCGGTCAGATCAGCGAAGCCCAGTTCAATGAACTGAAAAGCCTGATTCGGGAAGCCATGGCCGAGGAGGCGGGCTCTGTGGCCGTGGAACTGCAGCAGGTGGTGGAGACCCTGCGGGCCGGGCAGGACAAACCGGAACTGGGTCTGTGAGTCGGCATTGTTGAGAAACAGTTGCAGCAGATGCCCCGGCTGATGTCCGGGTTGCGGAAGTAAATCTAAAATAAAATATTTTTATATTAACAAGATAAAGCCCATAGTTAATCTGATTGCTCAGTATAAAACGGGGGTGCGTGCTTTCACAAAGGCGCGGAAGCCCGCAACCCCAACCTGTCCATAGCCATTTCACGCATGCGAAATTTTTGCATCTTGCCAGTCACGGTCATCGGAAACTCTTCGACAAACCAGATATGTCTGGGCACCTTGAAGTGGGCCATCTGCCCGGCGCAAAAAGCCCGGATTTCTTCTTCGGTGGCTGTTTCGCCGGTATGTAGCTGAATCCAGGCCATAATCTCTTCGCCGTAGTACTCATCCGGTATGCCAAACACCGCTGCCTGGGCGATTTTCGAGTGGCTGAACAGCACCTCCTCGATTTCTCTCGGGTAAATGTTTTCGCCGCCGCGAATGATCATTTCCTTGCGCCGGCCGGTAATTTGCACATAGCCTTCCGCGTCCATGGTGCCGAGATCCCCCGAGTACAGCCAGCCATGGGCATCGAGGGCCTCCGCGGTTTTGTCAGGCTGGCCGTAGTAGCCAGCCATGACGTGATAACCGCGAAAACAGATTTCGCCGGTCTCACCCAGGGGCACCGTGGCGCCGGTGCCGATGTCGACGATTTTTACCTCCTGGTGCGGCAGGTTTCGGCCCACGGTCCGGGTGCGCCGGTCAATGTCGTCGTCGCGACTGGTGAGATGGGTCAGGGGCGAGGCCTCGGTTTCACCGTAGCCAATCAGGATTTCGGCGCAATGCATATCTTCCATCACCCGTTTCATCAGGGGCGGCGGACAGGGCGCGCCGGCCATGATGCCGGTGCGCAGGCTGGTCAGGTCGCAGTGCTTGAATTGCGGGTGCTCCAGTTCGGCGATAAACATGGTGGGCACCCCGTGCACTGCCGTGCACCGTTCCGACTCGATCGCTTTCAGCACGGCGGGAGCATCAAAATGTTCCGCCGGGATGACCATACAGGCGCCCACCGACAGGCAGAGCAAATTCGCCAGTACCATACCGAAACAGTGGTAAAACGGCACCGGAATGCAGAGCCGGTCCCGCTCGGTGAAATGCATGGCCCGGGCCGAGAAATAGGCATTGTTGAGAATATTGTGGTGTGACAGCACCACGGCCTTGGGAAAGCCGGTGGTGCCGGAGGTGTACTGGATGTTGATGGCGTCGTCCCGGTCCAGGGCGGCGGTGATCGCCTCGACCGTTTCGATGCCGACATCGTCGCTGGCCTGGATCAACTCCCGCCAGGTGAAAAAGCCGGGCTGAGGCGCTTCTGTACCCTCGGGGTCGGCAGGGTCGTAAAGCACCACATGGCGCAAAAACGGCAATGCGGCAGACTTCAACCCGGTGCCACGGGATTGTCGCAACTCCGGCAACAGTTCCACCAGCATGGCCACGTAGTCGCTGCCGCGAAAGCGGGGAATGGTAAACAGACCCTGCACCTCGGACCGTTCCAGGGCATAGGCCAGTTCCCGACCCCGGTAGGCGGGATTGATATTGACCAGCACGGCGCCGATGCGGGCAGTGGCCATCTGCAGCAACAGCCATTCCAGGTTGTCGGTGGACCAGACGCCGATACGGTCGCCCGTGCCGTAACCGATGGCCACCAGGCCTCTCGCCAGTTGATCGATGGCACTGGACAGCCCGGAGTAACTCAGGCGCCTGCCCTGGGGCAGCGACACCACCGCTTCCCGCTCGGGGAAGCGTGCCACCACCTGGAGAAAGTGCTCCGGAATGGTGGCGCCGAGCAGGGGCTCGGACCCGCCCCGGTGGCAATAACTTTTGGCCGGAAACGTCGTGCCGGTATTGCCTGCCGCTGGCTCAATCACCGGGTTCATTGTCCTGGGCTCATTGTTCAGGGCTCCTTATTTCGGACTCCTTATCCAGAAGAGACATTCCGCCAGTACCTGTCGATCCGGTCCTGGATCTCATTGATCAGGACATCGTTGCGGCGGGGCTCGAACAGGTGCTTGAACCGGCCCTGCAGTTGCAGATACTGCTCAACCGGCAGCCGATGCCGTGGAATCCGGGTGTGGACAAATTCGCCGTCGATATATTCCTTCAGGGGCCAGGCCCCGGTCTTGACCGCCATCCGGCCAATGTCCACCGACTGTTGCGGCTCGAACTCCCAACCGGTGGGGCAGGGCGCCAGGGCGATGATCAGACGCGGTCCTTTCAGACTCAGGGCCCTGTCGATCTTGCGGGCCAGGTCCAGGGGTTCACTGGCGATAACGGTGGCGACGTAGGCCGGTTTGTGGGCTGCCCAGATGGAAAACAGGTCCTTCTTGAAACCTGGAAAGCCGCTGAGGCCCCGGTTGGTTGCCGTTCTGGCGCCGTGGGGCGTGGCCCCGGAGGTCTGCTGGCCGGTGTTGCCGTAACCCTCGTTGTCGTAACAGATGTAGAGAAAATCCAGGTTTCGCTCCATGGCGCCGGACGTGGCGGACAGGCCCATGCCATAGGCTGAACCGTCTCCGGTCAGCACCACCACTTCCATGTCTTCGCTTGCGGCCATGCGTCGCTTCTGCATCAGGATGTCCAGGGCATCCCGGACCCCCTGGGCACCGGCGGGGGCCGAGGCCATGGAGGTGTAGAGCCAGGAACCGCGAAACGGGGTAAAGGGGTAAACCGACAGTAGCGTCATGCAGCCGGCGGCATTGATGAACACCGATTTGTCGCCGATGATGTCGTAGATTTCATGGAGCGCCGCCAGGCCGCCGCAACCGGAACACATGGGCGTGCCGGTGCCAAGCAAATGGGTCGACGGCAGGTCCTTCATTCGCTGGAACCTGGGGTTGCCGGCGCTGTCGGGATTATGATTCATTGGCTTGTCCCCCCTGAACCGTTTGGGGTTGCTTCAACTCCACCCGTTCCACCTGTGCCACGGCCTGCAGTTTTCTCACTTCCCGCAGTTCCGCCTGCGTATAGAGCAGACGTGGCGGTGGTATCTGGTCGCTGGCCACCGCAGCCCGGGTTTCTTCGACCATGGCAAAAAATTCTTCGCCGGTAATGTCCCTGCCGCCGAGGCCGGCGACAAAACTGGCCAGGATCGGTGGCG
The DNA here is from genome assembly GCA_003235325.1 of Gammaproteobacteria bacterium. Taxonomy (GTDB): domain Bacteria; phylum Pseudomonadota; class Gammaproteobacteria; order Pseudomonadales; family Porticoccaceae; genus SZUA-272. The sequence goes on from QJWQ01000169.1 coordinate 8,813, forward strand.
CCTCCGGCTGGCCGTAGAGGGCGCTGGCCAGTTCGCCGTGCAGAATGCCGCCAAAGCCCATGGACAGATTCTGGTCTATCACCGCCACGCCCTTTTTGCCGGCCAGCAGTTGCCGGAATTGTTGCCGCGGAAACGGGCGCATCAGGCGTGGCCTCAGCAAGCCGACAGCTTGACCGGCGTCACGCATCTGGTCCACGGCCTGCTGGGCCTTGGTGGCAAAGGAGCCGAGCATGACCAGCACCAGTTCGGCGTCGTCGGTGCGGTAGCTGTCAATGGCTTCGTGGCGGCGGCCAAACAGGTTCTCGAATTCATCGGCCACCTGATGGTAGACCTCCAGGGCGCTTTCCGCCGCCAGATGTGACTCGTAGCGGAAGTAGGAATAAGGCCCGCCCCCCAGTACCGCCACGGCCTGGCTCACTGGGGCGCTGGCGCGAAAGCGGATGTTCTCCGGATCGTAGGATCCGACGAAATCGGCGGCCGTTTTGGCGTCGGGGAGGGTGACCGGTTCCCGGGTGAAGGACAGGTAAAAGCCGTCTAAGTTGACCATCACCGGCAATCGCACCCGGTCATTCTCCGCCAGCCGGTAGGCCATCAGGATACTGTCCAGCACTTCCTGGCAGGTGGCGCAGTGGATCTGCAGAAAACCGCTGTCGCGGGCCGCCAGGACATCGTTGTGGTCCGGTTCCAGGGTGATGGGGGAAGCCAGGCCACGAGAGACATTGACCAGCACGAACGGTGCCCGCCAACCGGCCACCGTGTAGATCATTTCCATACCGTGCAGCAGTCCCTGACTGGAGGTGGCGCTGAACACACGCACCCCGGTGGCCGCGGCGGCGCCGGCGGCGGTGATCATCGAATGCTCGGATTCCAGGGTCACCAGGCGCGCCGCCATGGCCTCGGTGTCGATCCAGTTGGCCAGGGTTTCGATAATTTCCGTCTGCGGGGTAATGGGGAATGCCGGAATATAATCCGCAAGGGCCAGCCGTGCCCCCCAGGCCGCGGCGCCGTTACCGGTCAGCAAAGAGCGGCTCACACCGAATTCTCCCTGTCCGCAGCCTGCGTTTCCTGACGCTGTGCCTGCTGTTCGGAAATCGCCTCGATGGCATGGGGCGGACACTGGGCGACGCAGACCATGCAGCCCTTGCAGTGGTCGTAGTCAATGCGCGGCTCACCGTCCGCGGCGACGTCGATGGCGCCGTCCGGGCAAAACGTACTGCAGACCCACCAGCAATGATTGCAGCGGCTGTAGTCGATCACCGGACGCAGTGTCCGCCACAGGCCGGTCCTGACCTCGACACTGGTGGCGCCGGCGTGTATCGCCGGGGCGGCGACCGTCGCCGGGTCCGAGGGCAGGTCGACCCAGTCCGGTGATCTATAGTCGGCCGCACTGATCCCGGAGCCTTCGGAGACACAGCCGGCGTGGGCCGCCATTGCCTCATAGGCGTCCAGCGCCCGGTCGCTATTGGCCTGCACCAGACTGGCCGTGGCTGCAGCAGTACCCAGGGCGCTGATCTCGTCGCCGATGGCCTGGATCAGGTGCTCCCGGGAAATGACGCCAACCAGCCGCGCCGCGGCCCCGGCACAGCTGGCGCCCAGGAAGCGCTGCCCGGCCGGGTCTCCGCTATGGTCGGGTACGGTCAGAATGGGGCTGCCAATACTGAGACGATGGCGCCAGGTATCGGCAGATTCCTCACTGTTGATCAGCAGGATGCCGTGGTCGTCCAGACCGCTGATAACGCCGGCGCCGGGAACCGGCACCAGGCTGTCATCGGCGACAATGACCAGGTCCGGCCGCTGGATCACACCCCGTTCCCGAATGGGATGCCGGTCGGCGCGAACGTAGGCAAAGATGGGGGCGCCGCGCCGTTCGGCGCCGTAACGGGGGGCATCCTGAACCTCGAAGCCTTCGAGAAAGAAGGCCGTGCCCAGAATGCGGCTGGCGGTTTTCATGCCCTGGCCGCCGCGGCCGTGAAATCGAATCCGGTACACAGTGACTCCGGGTCACCTGCAGACAGTGCCGTTGTCGGACGCCGGGCAGGTCACCGATTACCAGGCCGTTGAAAAATTTTCGTCTCCCTGTGACGGCGGTCCTGCCTGGTGTAAGTCCCGCCGGTGATGTTCCAATGGCTTGTCAAATAAAACCGGGCGCCGATGAGAAGCTGGCAAAGCGCCTGAAAGCCATGCTTTTCCTCACCCTTTCGATGGCCATGTCCATGGCGGCCTCCCGGGGCAGGATTCCCCTGCGCCTGACGGTGGCCAGCAATTCTTCGGTGTTGCGGCGCAGTTTCTCTTCGATGCTGGCCAGGGCGGCGGACTCGCTGGCGCCCCGGTATTCCATGGCGGCGCAGATCACGCCGCCGGCGTTGGCGATAAAATCGGGGATGCACAGGACGCCCTTGTCGGCCAGGTATTTTTCCGCCTGGACCGTGAACGGAATATTGGCGCCCTGTACCACCAGCCGGGTATCCAGACGCTCGACAGTGTCGGCATTGACCACGTCGGGCCTCGCCGCCGGAATCCAGATGTCGCAGGGGACATCGATCACCGCGTCGCGGTCCAGCTTTTCCCCTTCGGCACTGGCGGTAACCGACTGACCCCGTTGTTTCAGGGCCAGCAGGGTCGCCAGGTTGAGGCCGGCCGGATCCTGAATTGCACCCTCGGAATCGGCAACTGCCACCAGTACGGCGCCTTTTGCGGTCAGAAAGCGCGCTGCGTGCTTGCCGACCGCGCCAAAACCCTGAATCACCAGGCGGGCGCCATTCAGCTCGAAATCACAATATTTCAGTGCGACATCGACCACATGGCTCAGGCCCCATCCAGTGGCGCCAATCTCATCCAGCGGAATGCCGCCCAACTCCCGGGGCAGGCCTACCACCCGGCCGATCTCGTCCCGGACCCAGGCCATGCATTCCTCATCGGTACCCATGTCCGGCGCAAAGATGTAGGTATCCTCGTTGCGCAGGGCCTGGGCCAGAGTGCGGATCAGGCGTTCCTTGTCTGCCCGGGGCATTTTCGGGTCTCCGTACAGCACAGCCTTACCACCGCCGTGGGGCAGGTCCGCGGCCGCATTTTTCAGGGTCATGGCCCTGGCCAGGCGAAAACATTCCTCGGTGCTGACATCGGGCGCCATCCGCACCCCGCCAATGGAGGGCCCCCGGGCAATGTTGTCCACCACCAGGATGGCCCTGAGATTTGCCGAGGGTTCATGAACATGAATGATTTTTAATGGACCCAGGTCATCGGCAAACTGGAAGACATTTTCCATGGACACTACCCTTATGCGTGGAAGCCTTGAAGCTGGCGGTTATGGTCGCTTCCGGCCTTTTTGCTCGCCTGTATTTTCATCGCTGAAAAAATAGCCCCTCAAAATATAACCTCTCAAAATATAGTCCCCCCGTGGGGAGACAGCCAAGGTAACCGCCCTTGGACTTGATCCAGATGCTGTTTTCGAAAATCCGCGAGTGCTAGCATTGATCGAGTCAGAATTTTGCAGTCTGTCGAAATGGATCGATGGGGCCTGTCTTTGGGAACTATCGTCCGGGTCTTTCGTTGGGGTCTATCGTGGGGTCCATCGCTGGGGTGTAAGTTAGCAGGCAAATTCGCCCGCCACAGGAGGGCAAACCGCTCTTCCACCACAACCAGCGTGACTCCAGCTTGATTCAGCACAGGATCCCCGAAGACTTTCGGAGACTTTTGATTTCAAGACACTTTGTCGGAGCCATTGACGATGAACAGAAAACTACCAACCCGCTTTTTCACCCTGTTTCTTGTAGCCATCGGTTTGCACCTGCCGTCGGCTGCCAATGCCGGCGAGGACTTCAATGCCAGGGTGCTGACACGAAACCTGTACCTTGGCGCGGATGTATTTGACGCCCTGGCGGTCAGTGATCCCGCGGAAATACCGGCCGCCGCCGGAACCGTGCTGGCCCAGATCATTGCCTCGGATTTTCAGTCGCGAGCGGCCTTGCTGGCCGATGAGATCCAGCGCTCCCAGCCCCATGCGGTGGGTCTGCAGGAGGTTTTCAATATTCAGGCGCTGCCGCAAATTGCCGGCGATCCCATCGCTCTCGATTACCTGGCCATTCTGCTGGCGGAACTGGAAGCCCGTGGTCAGCAATACGATGTCGC
>QJWQ01000182.1 GCA_003235325.1 Gammaproteobacteria bacterium
GGGGGACGGGTCGCGTTACTGACGATGGAGTGGCACTCGTTACAGGACTGGCTATCAAGACCGTTGACCCGCAAAAACATGCCGTTGTTGTCGAGGGTCGGACGGCCACCAAAAATCCTGGGATCGACCCGGTCGATGGGTCCATCACCAAGCCCGTCCATCGTCGTGAAGTGTGTGGTGAAGATCCGGCGACCGTGCTCTACTATCTCGTCCACCGACATAGCAGCCAGATCGGCTTGCTCAATCCGTGGAACCAGGGAGGGCGTCTCGCCCGGAAAATCGGGAGGGTCCGCCCGGGCGACGGCAATCTCCATAAAAATGATACCGGTGATACAGGAACACTTGAGCAGCCAATCGACCGGCTGTTTCACCTGTATGGCATCCGTTAACTTTAAAACTTGCTTCAACAGCAGCCAACCGGGCAATAAGCAGCAACCGGTCGAAACTGCACCTGCCTGTGCGCGCAATTTATTATCCATAGTATTTCTTATCCTTTTGCCGTTCATCCAGTATAGGCTATAAAAATCCGCTTTTCCGAGGGTGAGCTGTTGCCATTCGTCGAATTGATGTCACAGGTCAATTACGGCATTTTTAAGCCTATTGAGGGTGGGGAATGTCTGCGCCCTTCGATTTATCTGTTGTTGCGAAAAGTTCGTGAAAAATTTGCGAAAAATAAGGCCAATAAATTTGGCTGTTTTCAGCCAATTGGATGGCATTCCTCCACTGGCAATGAACAGGAAAATATTTGATCAGAGCCTCCGCCAGGTATCGAATCTCGTATGAAGGCGCGGTTAGAATGGTTAATTGACACCACCACGGAAGGCCAAATTGAAAACCAATAAAAGTTCCGCCCTGCTTTTTATTCTGTTCAGTTTTCTGTTGTCCGCCATGCTCTCCTGGTTTCTGCAGGGCCGCTGGCTGTCCTTCGCGGAGCTCCAGAGAGAACTACTGGCGATAATTGATGCCGTTATAAATGAATTGATAATCGGCGATGAGAAAGGGGCATTAAATGATGTCGTACCGCTGGCGATTGGCGAGTTGCAACCGGAAATTCACGGCGCAGAGTTCCAGTGCTTTTCAAAGAATGCCACCGGCATCGAGGACTTGCCAAAAGGAAAAATCTATCGCTGGCTGGACGAAGCAGGCGGCGTTCATTACGGCGACCGGCCGCCGCCAGACGCAGCGGTAGACATTGTCGATGTTGGCTACACCGAAAAGGATTATTTCAGCCTCCAGGTCCATTACCCGGCCGGATCGGTGCCCGCTGACATCAGGGACACGATTGCCATCGGCGGCAAGGCGGTATACCGGGTATACAGTGGTTACCTGTCCCTGCCCCGAATGTCCAGGTCGTCCATCGAGGTGAAGATATTCGGTAATGAAGGCAGTTACATCGCTTACCGGCAAAAAGTCGCACCCGATGTACCGGCCTCCACCAACGGCTTTTATTCCTGGGCGCGCAACGAGGCGGTGGTCTTTCACGGAGGGTCTGCGGTAGATACCAGGCAGACCGCTCTCCACGAGGCGACCCATGTTATCAACGCCAGGAATTTCGGCGTCATGCCCAAATGGTTCAACGAGGGCACGGCGGAGTTTTTCGAGCACCTGAAAATCAGCGGCCAGCAGATCACCGTGGATTTTGATACCGGTTGGTTGCGGGGCCTGGGCAGGGAATACGGGCTACTGCCGCTGCATAAAGTACTTGGTTCCAGCCGGCGGGACTGGGACGGCGACCTGCGCTCCACCTATTACGCCAATGCCTGGGCGCTGGTCTACTTCCTGATGTTGCCGGAAAACAGGGTGTTGATGCAGGCCTTTCAACTCGAACTGGCCGCCAATAAGTGCGACGACATTGACAGCGCCGCATTTTTTGAACGGCAGTACCCCGGTGGCGTGGTCCGGCTTGAGCAGCGCTGGCGCCGGTGGTTGACCGGGCCGCATCGGGTGGCAACCCGGTTTTGACCTGTGCCCTTCAGCAGGGTTCACCGGGTCGCTGCGGTTGCGGCACGATGCGCAGGTAGGGCCTGGGAGCCTTCCAGCCGTCCGGAAATCGCTCCTTCGCCACCTCATCGGGCATGGAAGGGACAATGATGACGTCCTCACCCTGCCGCCAGTTCACGGGCGTCGCCACCTGGTGGCTGGCTGTCAACTGGCAGGAATCCAGCAGTCTCAGTACCTCGTAGAAATTGCGCCCCGTGCTCATGGGGTAGGTCAGCATTGCCTTGAATTTCTTGTCGGGTCCGATGACGAACACCGATCGGACTGTCTGGTTGTCTGCCGCAGTCCGTGTCCCGGCCTCGCCGCTGGCATTGGGGTGCAGCATGTCGTAGAGCTTGGCGACACGCAGGTCGGCCCCGTCGATGATGGGGTAATTGATTGCGTGCCCCTGCGTCTCCTCGATATCCCTTGCCCATCGGAGGTGGTCGTCCACCGAATCGACCGAAAGGCCGATCAGCCTGGTATTGCGCTTGTCGAATTCGGGCTTCAGACCCGCCATGTAGCCGAGTTCCGTGGTGCAAACCGGAGTGAAATCCTTGGGGTGGGAGAACAGGATGGCCCATCCGTCGCCGATCCAGTCGTGGAATGAAAGCTTGCCTTCTGTTGTAGTAGCCGAAAAGTCCGGCGCTTCGTCACCAATATGTAGTGCCATGAGAGTGCTCCTGAAGTAAGTGTTAAAAAAATCCGGAAATGCCCGTTGGTCAGGCGACCAGGGAAACCAGTCGCCAGCCAATAAAGAGGCCAAATCCGAATACCGAGTGCGAAACCAGATTGAGCGTGCGCGTCAGCTTAGGTTTCGGTGTGCGGCTGCCGAAGTAACCGAGGCCGAGGCCGGGTTGCAGGATCAGCCAGGGGGCCAGCACGGTCGCTATGCCGAACAGCAGGGCCGAGGTGGGGTCCGGAGTCCGTGACAGCAGGTTCAGCCCGACCAGATAGATCGCGGCATAGGTGATGCCCACCAGATAATGGGTCGACCAGCCGATGACCTGGTCGCAAGCCATCGCCGGTGGCGCGCTGATGGTGTCCTGTCGGTAGCTGCCGGGCAAGAGGCCGGCAACCCATCGGCCGACGCGGCCCCAGTTGGTGACCGGCAGGCCAAAGAGGCGATTCAGGGTCAGTGCCCAGAGGTCGAGGATTACAGTGGCGATGATTCCGGTCGACAGGCTCGTGATGGCCAGTGGCAAATTCATCGATGTCATGATGTCTGCTCCAATTGAGTTTACGGATAGGCTAAACTGTTTTTATGGGCAAATAAATTAGGCAATTTTGAAAAAATGTATTGCAAAAACGCAATCGTGTAAGGGGGCGGTCGCATGGACTGGAATGATTTGCATCTGGTGCTGGCCATTTGCCGGCACGGGACGTTGAGCGGGGCGGCGCGGGCGCTGGGGGTCAATCACAGCACGGTGTTCAGGCGCATCAACGCCATCGAACAGGAGCTCGACGTGCGCCTGTTCGACCGCCAGCCCACCGGCTATGTCATGACAGAAGCGGGAGAAGCCGTCCTGCGTGCTGCCGAGACCATTGATGAACAGGTCCACGGCCTGACCCGGGAGCTGCTGGGCCGCGACCTCCGCCTCGAAGGTCCCCTGAGAGTCACCTCGCCGCAGGGTATTGCCATCAGACACCTGGGACCGAAGCTTTGCGCCTTTTGCAAGGAGCACCCGGGAATCCAGGTGGACCTGGTCACCACCAGTGAGGCGCTGCGGCTGTCGAGGCTGGAAGCGGATGTGGCGGTTCGTGTCACCCGCAAGCCGCCCGACAACCTGATTGGTCGCAGGGTCTGCACCTTTCGTTTCGCCATGTACGCCACCCGGGGCTATTTGGAAAAGAACCGCCATACAGCGCTCGATGACCATCCATTCATATTGACCGACGACGGTTTCGACCAGTTGCCCCCGGCTATCTGGAAAAAAAGGGATCGAAGTGCGGCGCAGATTGTATTCAGCAGCAACAATGTAACGGCGACCATAAACGCGGTCAGGGAG
>QJWQ01000155.1 GCA_003235325.1 Gammaproteobacteria bacterium
CGCCTACCTGCCAAACTACAGTTTTTTCACCATCGCTATCACGTCCCTGGTAACCGGTGCCGTGTTCATGATGTGGCTCGGCGAACAGATAACCGAACGCGGTGTCGGCAACGGCATATCCATGCTTATTTTTGCCGGTATTGTCGCCGGACTGCCGGGTGCTATTGGTCAGGCTTTCGAATCGGCGCGACAGGGTGATCTGCACATTCTCACCGTGCTCTTTGTCGCCATGATTGCGGTGGCGGTGATTTATTTTGTGGTATTTATCGAGCGCGGTCAGCGACGGATAACGGTGAATTATGCCCAGCGGCAGCAGGGCCGGCGCGCCATTGGTGGCACCCAGTCCAGCCATTTGCCCCTGAAAGTGAACATGGCGGGTGTCATCCCGGCCATCTTCGCCAGCAGTCTGTTACTGTTCCCGTCCTCTATCGCCACCTGGTTTGGCCAGGGCGCTGACGCCCCGGACTGGTTGCAGGACGTGGCCCTGTTCCTGGGACCGGGTCAGCCGTTGCATATTCTCCTGTTCGCGGGCCTGATTATATTTTTCTGTTTCTTTTACACGGCGCTGATGTTCAACCCGAAAGAAATCGCTGACAACCTGAAGCGCAGTGGCGCCTACCTTCCGGGAATCCGGCCCGGTGACCAGACTGCGAAATATATCGATAGCGTGGTCACCCGTCTGACCGTGGTGGGCGCGCTTTACATCACAGCCGTATGTCTGATGCCGCAATTTCTCAACGTCTATTTTAATGTGCCCTTTTATCTGGGCGGCACTTCGCTGCTGATTGCCGTGGTGGTAACCATGGATTTCATGGCCCAGGTGCAATCGCACCTGATGTCGAGTCAGTACGATTCGCTGATGAAAAAATCCAATCTGAAAGGCTATGGCAGCGGCGTCCGCTGATTTCTGGAGTGAGTTATGAAAGTACGTGCATCTGTGAAAAAAGTTTGTAGAAACTGCAAGATCATCAAGCGCAAAGGCGCTCTGAGGGTCATCTGCAGTGTCGAACCCCGCCACAAGCAGCGTCAGGGTTAATACAGAAGATTCTTGATTTTTATTGCTTGTGCCGCTATCCTCTGCCGCCTTTTTTCGCCCTGGGGCATCAGGCGCGGATAGCCATCAAGTCGAATACTGAAAATATGGAGTAACGTGAATGGCCCGTATCGCCGGTGTCAACATCCCCGATAACAAGCATGCGGTGATTTCACTCACCTATGTTTACGGAATCGGCAACTCTGCCGCCAGGAGAATCTGCGCGGAGTCGGGTGTTGCCGAAGATTTGAAAATAGCCGACCTCACCGAAGCGCAGATGGATGCTGTCCGGGAGGCGGTGAGCAAACAGACGGTGGAAGGTGACTTGCGTCGGGAAGTCAACATGAACATCAAGCGGCTGATGGATCTCGGCTGCTATCGCGGACTGCGCCATCGCCGCGGCCTGCCTCTGCGAGGCCAGCGCACCAAGACCAATGCCCGTACTCGCAAGGGCCCGAGAAAGCCCATCAAGAGATAGGACGTCAGCCGCGGCTGTCGATTAGAGTGAATCAGGAAAACATATGGCCAAGACACCCAGTAAAACCGTTCGCAAAAAGGTAAAACGCACCGTTGTCGATGGGGTAGCCCATGTCCATGCGTCCTTTAACAATACCATCATCACGATTACTGATCGCCAGGGAAACACACTCAGTTGGGCGACCTCGGGGGGTTCCGGTTTCCGCGGTTCCCGGAAAAGCACGCCCTTCGCTGCCCAGGTCGCTGCTGAGCGCGCCGGTATTGCTGCGCAGGAGTACGGATTGAAAAATCTGGATGTTCAGGTGAAGGGTCCTGGTCCGGGCCGCGAATCGGCCGTTCGTGCCCTGAATAACGCCGGTTTTAAAATTACCAATATCACCGATGTGACGCCGATTCCTCACAACGGCTGTCGTCCGCCCAAGAAACGTCGTGTGTAACGAGGATCATTACTGATGGCTAGATATATAGGCCCAACCTGCAAGCTGTCGCGCCGTGAAGGCACCGACCTGTTCCTGAAAAGTGGAATCCGACCACTGGAGTCAAAGTGTCGGGCAGAGAGCGCGCCCGGCCAACACGGTCAGCGCCGGGGCAGGCTGTCTGACTATGGTGTACAGCTTCGAGAAAAGCAAAAGGTGCGCCGTCTCTACGGCATTCTTGAAAAGCAGTTCCGCAACTACTACCACCAGGCCGCCCGGCGCAAGGGTGCCACCGGTGAAAATCTGCTGCAATTGCTGGAATGCCGCCTTGACAATGTCGCCTATCGCATGGGCTACGGTTCCACCCGGGCTGAAGCCAGGCAACTGGTTGCCCACAATGCGATTCTGGTCAATGGCAAAAAGGTCAACATCCCCTCCTACCAGGTAGCACCGGGAGATGTGGTCAGTATTCGGGAAAAGGCCAGGAACCAGCTGCGGATTCAGTCAGCCATTCAGCTGGCCACCCAGCGCGGCGCTGTCGAGTGGGTTGAAGTCGATGCCAGTAAAATGGAAGGTGCGTTCAAGCGCATTCCCGACCGCAGTGATCTGCCTGCGGAAATCAATGAAAACCTGATCGTGGAACTCTATTCCAAGTAAGGTAAGTCACAGCTTACAGGTACAACTATGCAAACATCAGCGACTGAACTTCTCACCCCGCGTTCCATTGATGTCACCGAACTTGGTGCCAATCGTGCCCGGGTTGTTCTTGAACCACTGGAGCGCGGCTTCGGCCATACGCTGGGCAACGCCCTGAGGCGCATCCTGCTGTCCTCTATGCCCGGATGTGCCATCGTCGAGGCGGAGATCGACGGCGTATTGCACGAATACAGCAGCATCGAGGGTGTGCAGGAGGATGTCATCGAGATCCTGCTGAACCTCAAGGATGTGGCTATCCTGCTTCAGGGCAAGGATGAGGCGGAACTTGTTCTGTCCCGCAAGGGCCCCGGCGTTGTTGTCGCTGGTGACATCCAGGTGGACAGCCATGTGGAAATTGGCAACCCCGATCATGTTATCGCCAATATCACCGGCAATTCGGACCTCAACATGCGTCTGAAAGTCAGGCGTGGGCGCGGTTACCAGCCGGCAGACATCCAGATCAGCGATGAAGAGGAAACCCGTTCCATCGGCCGCCTGCAACTGGATGCCACTTTCAGCCCGGTACACCGGGTGGCCTATGTGGTGGAAAGCGCCCGGGTCGAGCAGCGCACCGACCTGGACAAGCTGGTCCTGGATCTTGAAACTGATGGCACCATCGAACCGGAGGAGGCCATTCGCCGCGCCGCAACCATCCTGCAACAGCAACTGGCTGTTTTCGTGGATCTGGAAAGTGAGAAGCTGGCAGAACCGGTGCAGAAGGAAGACGAGATTGATCCGATCCTGCTGCGACCTGTCGACGATCTGGAACTGACCGTACGCTCGGCAAACTGCCTCAAGGCCGAAAGCATCTATTACATTGGCGATCTGATTCAGCGCACTGAAGTGGAACTGCTGAAGACGCCAAACCTCGGTAAAAAGTCGCTGACCGAGATCAAGGACGTCCTGGCTTCACGGGGGCTTTCCCTGGGTATGCGATTTGAAAACTGGCCCCCTGCCAGCCTCAAGGCCGAAGGCGAATCTGTGTAAATGAATCGCCGGCGCACAGTGCCGGCTCGAGCAAACATTGCTGTGACAGCAACCGTTTAAGGAATACTCGCTATGCGTCATCGATACAGTGGTCGCAAACTGAACAAGACCGGCACCCATCGCCGGGCTATGTTCCGCAATATGACAGCCTCTCTGGTTGAGCACGAGGTGATCAAGACTACCCATACCAAGGCCAAGGAATTGAGAGGATTTGCCGAACCCCTGATCACCCTTGCCAAAGTAGACAGTGTTGCCAACCGGCGACTGGCGTTTAATCGTTTGCGCAGCAAACAGGCTGTAGGCAAGTTGTTTGGTGAAATCGGACCACGCTATGAGCAGCGGCCTGGCGGTTATATTCGTATTCTCAAATGCGGCAGTCGCCCCGGAGACAACGCGCCCATGGCCTATGTCGAACTGGTCGATCGACCGGAGAAGCAGTTTGAAGACCGGGAAGAAGCTGAAAATATAGGCGCAGCCGAGTAGGTTGACAGGTAATAAAAAAGACCAGGCACAGCCTGGTTTTTTTTTGAGTCTTTGAATACCGTTCTGGACAGGAAGTAGCGGAGGAACACATCTATGCAGATTCTGGTGACTGGTGGCGCAGGGTATATCGGTAGCCACGCCTGTGTGGCGCTGCTGGAAGCGGGCTATCAGCCGGTTGTAGTCGATAATTTTTGCAACAGTAGTCCCAGGGCCATCGAAGAGGTGGAAGCCATTACCGGGGCGGCGATACCTGTCGAGGCCGGTGATATCGGAGATCGAAAGTTGCTGAACTCGATATTCGATCGCTATGACATCGGGGCGGTCATGCATTTCGCCGGCCTCAAGGCTGTCGGCGAATCCTGTGCATTGCCCCTGATCTATTACCAGAACAATGTCGCCGGAACCCTGGTACTGTTGAAAGTGATGCAGGAGCGGGCGGTGTGTAACCTGATCTTCAGCTCTTCCGCGACGGTTTACGGCGATCCGCAGCGAGTCCCCCTCGACGAGGACAGTCCGCTATCGCCAACCAACCCCTACGGTCGAACCAAGCTGACGATTGAGCAGATGATCGGTGATCTGGTGGCGGCGGACAGGCAAAAGCCGGGTATGGAGTGGCGAGCGGCCCTGCTGCGTTATTTCAATCCTGTCGGCGCCCATCCCAGCGGGCGCATAGGCGAGGATCCCGGTGGAGCGCCGAACAACCTGCTGCCCTGCATAACGCAGGTCGCCATTGGCAGGCTGCCCGAACTTTGCATCTACGGCAACGACTATCCCACCCCGGACGGCACCGGGATCAGGGATTACATACACGTCATGGACCTGGCAGAGGGTCATGTGCTGTCTCTGCACAAACTGCTGAATCCCACCACGGAAGCCGGACTTTATACCTGGAACCTGGGTACCGGAACCGGACTTTCAGTGATGGATATTATTTCGGCTTTTGAGGCGAGCTCGGGACGGCGCATTCCCTACCGGTTTGCACCCCGGCGCCCCGGCGACATCGCCGCTTGCTGGGCCGATCCGGCCCGGGTCCAGAGGGATCTGGGCTGGAAAGCGATTCGCAGCCTCGACCAGATGATGGCCGATGCCTGGCGCTGGCAGGAGAACAATCCGGACGGCTATTGCTGAGAGCGGTCTTTCGCCTTGGCCTGTATGAGCTGCTCTATGCTTTCCAGCGTGGCCCGGTATTGCTCGCCATGATTGCCGCCTATGGCCATTGCCTGCCGGGCGTGGACCAGTGCAGGATCGACCTGTCCAAGTTCAAATAGAATCTGTGCCAGGTTATTGTGGGCGGGGGCGTAGTTGTCATCCCGGTCAATGATGGCCTGGTAAACTTCGATGGCCTTTTGTGATTCACCTTCGCTGTAATAGGCATTGCCGAGTCCCATGGCCATAAGATTGCTCCCTGGCCAACGATCAACACCGGCCCGATAGACCTCCTCCACTGCCTCAGGCGGATTCTGCGCGGCGAAGGTCGCGGCGGCAGTAAAATAGGTCCTTTCATCGGCCGCCACGGGCAGTTGGCCAGGCTTGAGTACCAACATTCCCCAGTAGTTCGCACGCCGCCAGGTATGTTCGAACAGTTGCATAGGAACCCGGTAGCGTTCGATCGTACCGGAGCGCAGGATCAATTGTTCCTGCTCCAGGTCATAGCCGACGACAACAGCGTAGTGCCAGAAGGGCAGCCAGCTGAGACCGAGATTTTGCAGTACCAGAACCGGTCTCTCTGCCTGAAGTTCCTGAAGCAACTGCTCCAGGGATGGTTCCATAATCAAGGGGATAACGGCATATTCCCTGGCCGCAGCCAGCATCTCCAGCTGCAGACTGCCGTGACGCGATGGCAGATAGACCTTCGGTACCAGTTCATCCGGTGTCACCTCGACACCGGCGGCCTGAAGCGCTGTGGCCAGAGCCGCCGGTCCGCACTGATACTTGCGTTGAGGGAAGAAGGGTACCCAGGCCAGTTCCTTGCCCGGGTGCAACCCGGTATTGTTCTGCTGCAGCAAATAAGTCGTCTGGGGGGTGGCGAGACACCCGCTCAGAATGGCTGTCAGCAGAATACAGCTCAGGAGGCAGCGCACGCTCGAAACGTGCGAGCGCTGCCTCCTGGTCATATTTTCGGAAAGATGTCGGTAATACCGGCGACATCCAGAAGGATAAGGATCAGCAGTACCAGGGCGATTGTGCCAAGGCTGTCACCACCGGCCGGCAGGCTGCCCAGCTTGTCGTACAGTGCGGAGACTTCAGCATCGGTAAGCCGGTTAACCCGGTCCAGTGCATCTGCCGGGTCAACGCCGAGGGCGGTCATCTGCTTTGCCACATCGGCACGGCTGAGGAGATCCTGAAGGACAATTTTTTGTTGTTGCAACTCAACCTCGGCAGCCAGTTGGCCGGTATCGACCATGGCCGCTAAAGCCTGGGCCTGTATGCCACCGGTGAGGAACATGGTGATGAAGCTGTAGCAGACTAGACGCTTGAATCTGAGTGTCATCATGAGCTTTTCTCCTTTTTTGGCATTGGTCTTATTGGGGGTGAGCATGGTATTTAACACCAAAAAGTCATTGAGGGGTATAGCGCTGAAATCTCCGTGCTGGTCGGGGTCTGAAGCCAGGCGAGAGGGAGGACCGGAACCGCGGCAGTGAGGCCCGGGGTTTGAGCGGCTGGTCAGTCAGCGGCTCTGGTGGTATGTGCCGGTATCCAGTTGCATGATCCGCAGGGGGCCGCCCCAGACACAGCCGGTGTCCAGGGGAAAAAGGTTTTCGCCGCAGTACCTGCCCTGTAATGCCGCCCAATGGCCAAATATGATCCTTTCGTCCCGGGTTTTGCGCTCCGGGTGCTGGTACCAGGGTGCATAGCCTGGTGGCGGGTGTTCCGGTCCCAGCTTGGCAGTCAGTTCCAGTCGTCCACCGCTGTCACAAAAACGCATACGGGTGAAGTAGTTGATAATCACCCGCCAGCGTTCGGCTCCCTGAAGGCTCTCATGCCAAACCACAGGATCGTTGCCATACATGGCATGGTAGACTGCACCCGCTTTGCCGCCGCCCAGCATTGCCTCTACCTCGGCGGCGGCAGCGGCCGCCTCGGCGATACTCCATTGCGGCGGGATGCCGGCGTGGACCATGGTATAGCCGGCATCCCGGATCAACAGCGGCTGCTGTTCCAGCCAGCTAATGAGGCTTTCCAGGTCGGGAGCCCCGAGCACCGGGTTCAGCGTGTCCTTGGGCGAGAGCCGGCGATGGTGCCGGGCGACGGCCATCAGATGCAGGTCGTGGTTGCCGAGTACCATTCGGAAGGCGCTGCCCAATCGCCGGCAGAATCTCAGGGTCTCGAGGGATTGTGGGCCGCGATTGACAATGTCGCCGACGGACCACAACTGATCAGCGGCGGGATCGAAATCAATCTGATCCAGCAGTCTTTTCAGGGAGGGCAGGCAGCCCTGAATATCGCCGACAGCGTAAAGGGTCAAGAACGGCAACTCTCCGGTTACGGGGGATTTCAGTGAATGATGCCGGGGGCTGCCAGCAGGAAGGGCTTGATCTCGGTGTCAAAAGTTTCACCGTCATCGGTAATGAACTGGTAGCTGCCCTGCATGGTGCCAACGGGTGTTTGCAGGACGACGCCGCTGCGGTAACTGTAGGACTCTCCCGGTTCCAGGTGAGGCTGTTCACCCACCACCCCCAGGCCCTTGACCTCCTGCCTTTTCTCGTTGCCGTCGATAATGATCCAGTGACGGCGAATCAGCTGGGCCGGCTCGTCCCCGCGGTTTTCTATGGTGATGTGGTAGCTAAAGGCAAACTTTCCCTGGTCCGGCTGGGACTGGTCGGCCATGTAGCCGGGCTCTACGATGATGTTAATCCTTGATTTTGTCATTCTTTGGCCTTAACTGATTGCTCAGATCAACAAATTCCGCAACGGTCAGCGTTTCCGGTCGCCGGCCCAGATCCAGAGTCACAGCGGCAAGTGTGTCACGATTTGCCAGCTGTTTCAGAGGATTTCTCAGGATCTTGCGCCGCTGCTGAAAGCAGGTATTGACCAGCCGGGCGAAGAAGGCCGGGTTCAGGGCGGCGGCCGGTAATTGCTCGTGCGGTCGCAATCGGACAAATGCGGAAACCACGCTGGGTGCTGGCCAAAACGCACCGGGCGGCACCTCAAACAGCGGCTCCACCCGGCAGTGATACTGGGCCATGACGCCGAGGCGACCGTAGGCTCTGGTCCCGGGCTGGGCCGCCAGGCGATCAACCACTTCTTTCTGTAACATAAAATGCATATCCCTGATGCGACTGCCAAAGGCCAGAAGGTGAAACAGCAGTGGCGTGGAAATATTATAGGGGAGATTGCCGACTACACGAATCGATGCCTCGGCATTTCCGACAGTACTGAAATCAAAATTCAGGGCGTCGCCCTGATGCAGCTGAAACTGAGGAAAGCCGGAATAGCGGTCTCGTAACAGTTGCACCAGGTCCCGGTCCAGTTCCAGTAAATGCAGTGACGGACAGCGCCGCAACAGATGATCGGTAAGTGCGCCCCGCCCCGGGCCGACCTCGATCATGAGGTCGTCTGCTTCCGGAGCGACGGCGTCGATGATCCTGTCGACATAGCTGGCGTCGGTCAGAAAATTCTGGCCAAAGCGCTTCCGGGCCCGTCGATACTCCTGAGCGGTCATTGTCGGGACCTTGCCATCGCCGCTGCCTGGCTGATCGCCGCTGCCAGGCTGCCGGGATCAGCCCTGCCGGTACCCGCCAGGTCCAGTGCCGTGCCGTGATCCACCGAGGTGCGAATGATGGGCAGACCCAGGGTGATGTTGACGGCGCGGCCGAAGCCCCTGTATTTCAGAACCGGCAGTCCCTGATCGTGGTACATGGCCAGCACGGCATCGGTCCGGTCCAGATAACCTGGGGTGAACAGGGTGTCGGCGGGCAGCGGGCCGGTCAGGTCAAGACCTAGCTGGCGCAAGTCCTCGAGAGCCGGTTCAATGACGTCCATTTCCTCCCGCCCGAGGTGACCGCTTTCTCCCGCGTGGGGATTGAGTCCGGCCACCAGGATTCGCGGCCGAACTATGCCGAAACGCTGTTGCAGATCCTGGTGCAGGATGAGAATCACTTTCCGAAGCAGGTCTCGATTTATGGCGTCTGCTACTGCCCGCAGGGGCAGGTGCGTGGTTACCAGCGCCACCCGGAAGTCATCGACGGCCAGCATCATGACCACACGTTGCGTGCCGGTTCTGGCGGCGAGAAATTCGGTATGGCCGGTAAAGGCAATACCGGCATCGTTGATCACGGCCTTGTTGATCGGGCCGGTAACCAGGGCCTGACAGCGGTCCTCGAGGCAATGGCCGGTGGCCAGATCCAGGCTCGACAGCACGTAACCGGCATTGCCGGCAGTGGCAGTCCCCGGCTTGCAGGGTTCCGCCAGGGGTACGGGTTGTAGCGCCAGTTCTCCGGGATTCAGTCCCCGCCCATTGGCCGGGCGCAACTGCAGGGGCAGGCCCAGCAGTGCCGCCCGCTCCTCCAGCAAAACGGGGTCGGCATAGGCCACCAACTCGTGGGGACTGCCGCCCTGCACCAGCTGGATCAACAGATCGGGACCGATGCCGGCGGGTTCGCCGGGCGTGACAGCCAGTGTCAGCGTCATGGCAGCAGTGTCAAGGATTCGGCAAATCGCGTCTCGGTTCGAATGCCGGTATTGGCGTCATACCTTGATTTCAACGAAAGCCTCATCCCGGATTTCCTGCAGCCAGACTTGAAGCTCTTCCTGAAACTTGCGTTGACGCAAAATGTTTTCCGCCTGATTGCGCTTGATTTCCTCACTGAAATCCTGCTCCCGCTGTTCATCGACCTCCAGGATATGCCAGCCGAAAGCGGTTCTGAAGGGTTCGCTGACGGCGCCGGGTTCGGTGGCATTCAGGGTGTTCTCAAATTCCGGAACAAATTTGCCCGGCAGTGACCAGCCGAGATCGCCGCCTCCGAGGGCCGAGCTGATATCCTCGGAATTGGCTTTGGCCAGTTCCGCAAAATCCTCGCCGTCGACAATGCGCTGGCGAATGGCTTCCAACTGAAGACGGGTATCTTCATCATTGCGGATTTCATTGGGAATCAGCAGGATGTGTCGTACCTTTTTCTGTTTCACCAGCTGCTTGTTGCTGCCGCGGCGGTCATAAAGTTTAAGAATGTGGATGCCGGCATCGCTGCGAATGGGTTCGGTGACCTGGCCCGGCTCCAGATCGGTGAGCGCGCGGGTAAAAATGTCCGGTAATTGTGCGGCCTTGCGCCAACCCAGATCCCCGCCATTGAGAGCGTTCTGTCCGGCGGAGTTGGCAACAGCCAGGCTTTTAAAATCGCCGCCGGCCTGGACCTGGGCAATGATGTCCTCAGCCTTGGTCTGTGCTGCCTGGATTTCCTCCTTGGTGGCCCCGACGGACAGGGGGATCAGGATATGCCCCAGATTGAGATCTGGCGACGACCAGAGTTTGCCCTCTTCGGAAACCAGGAAATTGGTGATTTCCTGCTCGGAAATGTAAATACGGCGATTGACCTGGGCCTGCTGGACCTGGTTCAGCATCATTTCGTCCCGCAGGTCAGCTTTCATCTGGTTAAGACTCGTTCCCGATTCCTGAATTCTGGTGACCAGCTGGTCGAGGCTGACGCCCTTGGATTGTGCCATACGAGTCAGGGCGTTGTTGAGGTCGGTGTCGGTAATCCTGACGCCGGCGCGCATGGCCATGTTCAGCTGAATCCGTTCGATGATCAGTCTCTCGAGGACCTGGGGCCTGAGAATTTCCGGGGGTGGAGCTTCGGTACCGCTTTCTTTCAAACGCTGGTAGATATTGTCCATTCGGCTCTGCAGTTCGCTGTTCATTACCACGTCGGAATCGACCACGGCAGCGATGCTGTCAAGGAGACGAAACTCCGCCTGGACCGGGCTCAGGGCCAGCAGTGAGGCAAAAGTCACCAGAACAAGCCTGGTCAAGGCTCGTGAATTATAAGAGGTCATACTATCTTTCCGGTTGTTGATAGCCGTAAATACTATCGGTGAGGATGTTGTCGACGCTGCTGCTGGATCCCGCCAGCCCCTTGAACAGTACCTGGAAGAAAATACCCTTGTCGTGCACCAGGTTTTCCTCCGGAAGTGTGGCAGTGTCATCCCGGTCCAGCCAGCGCCTGGCCACCAGGCTCGCACGCCAGCAACAGTCGTTGTATTCGAGTCCGGTAAACACCTCCAGTTCCCTGCTGTTGGTGAGATCGTGGTTCCAGCGACCAATGATTCGCCAGTTCATGCTAACGGGCAGGAAGAAGGAGGCATCGGTCTGTTCGATGTCCTGATCCGGTTCGCTCAGGGTCGGGTTTTCATCCCTGCGCGTGTAACGATACGACAGGTTGACCACACCGGTGCCCTGATTGTTGAAGCGAAAGCTGACATTGCCCTTGTTGACCAGGCCGGTGTCGCGGTCATAGAGAATATCGGTCTGGACCCGCCAGTCACCCCAGATCTGGGCGCCGAGTTCAGCGGCATAGTCCGACTGGTCCCGTGTCAATGACTGCAGGTCATCCTGCGCCGTGAGATTGAGGTTTTCCTGAAGCGAGGGATCGTTGAACACTGCCTCGCTAATGAGGGGATTTAGTGACACCCTGCGATCGGCCAGATAGAAAATCTGGCCGATGCTGGCATGGAGCTGTTCTCTGCCGGTATCGGCATCTATCAACCTTGTGGTGATCCCCAGGGTCACCTGTTCGGCATCACCGACCCGGTCGCCACCGGTAAAGCGATCCGTGCGGAACAGTTGCTGATAGGTGAAGGTCATTTCCGATGTGTCGAAATTCGGCAGTTCGGATTGATCCTTGAAGCGGGAATTCAGGTAAAAAATCCTGGGTTCCAGGGTCTGGATGGACTCGTCGCGCCAGGGGTTGTCCCGCTCGAAATACAGGCCGGCATCGATGAAGCTGGCAGGAACAGCCAGGGTCGGCCGGGTGTCGGTGCTGTTTTTGACCGGATTTCTAAGATCGTAGGCCAGATAACTCATCTGCACCCCGGGCCTGAAGTAGCCCCACAGCCAATGGCGATCCCAAGCCAGTTGGTAATTGGCCCGCAGGCGGTTGCCCGTTATCTGGGTGTCCTCGCTGTCCCGATTGAATCCTGCACCAGAATTGGGCGTGTCATCATCGGCGTGTTCGAAAAGGGTGAACTCGTGGTTCAGGGTCAGGGTCAGGTCTGTGCTGTTAAACCGGTAATCGCCGTTCAGCTCAAGCCTTGGCATCTGCTGGTATTGTTGCTTGAATTCCAGGATGTTCTGGGGAATACCGTTTTCGTCCAGAATCAGGGTCTTGGCAATGGTCTGGTATTTCTGTGCGGTGATGCTTGATCGCCAGTTATCGGTGCGATAACCGACGGCGACCGCCTGGTTCAGATGTGACCTGCTGCTGACTTCGAGGGTGGCATTGTCGAGATCGAGGAAGTAGTCACTGTCGCTGACTTCGGTGTAATCAACCAGTGTCGACCAGTCCCGCTTGAGGCCGCCAATATGCTCAACATTGATTAGCCAGCGGTCACTGCCCTCGTAGGGTAACAGCCCGGTAACCGGGTCGGGGGATGTTTCGCCGAGCTTGCCGCCCTTGTCTTCCCAGAGATAGGCGCCGCTGAACTCGCTTTGGGTATAGCGGGACATGTGGCGCATTTCCACTTCCGCCATGGTGCCCCTTTCCTCCACCAGGCGCGGAGTCAGAGTGGCATCGTAGTTGGGCGCCAGGTTCAGATAAATCGGTTGGGCATAATCGAAACCGTTGTCGTTGCTGGTACTGAGGTGTGGGAACAACAGGCCCGAGGTGCGGTTTTCAGACAGGGAATAACGCATCCAGGGGAAGTAGAAGACTGGCCAGTCTTTGATATGGAGGCGCACGTGCCTGGCTTCGACAATATTGGTATTGACGTCGACAGAGATGTTCGAGGAGACCAGAGACCAGGCGTTGCTGCCCGGTTCACAGGAGGTATAGGTGGCATCATCGACAAAAATAACGCCATCTCCGGCCCTGGAGAGCCTGGATGCGGTGCCCCTGATACCCATTTCGTGCAGTACATAAGTGGCATCGTTCATCCTGACGTCACCACTGTCAATATTGACGTAGGCGGAACCGCCGAGCATTAACAGGCCGGGCTCCCTGAGCTGAATATTGTCTTCAAGCTGAACCGTACGGGCTCCCTGGTCGATGACGGCGTGGTCGCTGCGTATCTGCCGATACCCCTGGGATACCTGGACATCGCCTTCGAGTCGCGCGATATTGCCCTGAGCCTCGGTGGCGCTGGCGCCTACCCGCACCGGTGCCTGTTCCGGATCCAGTTCAGAGTCCGGGTAATTTTTCACTGGCTCAATGTAGGCGCCACAGCAGCCGGAGGGCAGGTGCTGCCGCTGCTCCTCGGTCATCTGGCTGGCATTGACCCAGTCGAGATTGGTGGTCAGTCGAACCCGGGGCTCGTCCTCGGCGCGGGTGGGCAGCGCCGACGTTCTTCGGCTTCGATAGAAGGCCTTGCCCGTAACAACTTCCTCGACACACTGCCACTTGCCCTCAGCGTCGCTGGTGCAGGACCACTGGGTCAGTGTCTGCTCGGCGGCGTCAGCTGGCATCGCGGTGATTATGCCGAGGGAAAGCAAGAGATGTTGCCTGATGCCGTAATGGACAGGTCTTTTCTTGCCGTTGTGGAGTAAAGCCATTCTTGTTATCCGTAGTGCTGAAAGCCCGGCCGTGCAATGGGCCATTTTACCTGAACTTTTTGACGGTGCGAGCGATGAAGCTCCCCCGGCGCCAAAATTGGGCTAGAATCAGCAACCCTTTTTTCACAATCTCGGTGCGATGGACAAAACACTGGCGTTAAAGCAATGGGTCGATAGCTGGCTGCCTGCCCGCTTTCAACGACCACTGGACCTGAGCCTGGAACCACTGACCGGGGATGCCGGCTTTCGGCAATATTTCCGCGTCAACAGCCGGCCCTCCTCGATTGCCGTGTATGCGCCGCCGGCAAATGAAAACAATCTGGCCTTCGTTGAAAAGGCCATCGCCTTCCGGCGAGGGGGAGTACATGTACCCGAGGTACATGCCGTCAATTTCCAACGGGGCTTCCTGTTGCTGGAAGATCTGGGTGACGATCTGTATTTGCCCCTGCTCAACGATCGAACGGTTTCCTGGCTCTATTCCCGGGCGGAACAGGAATTGATTTTAATTCAGCAGGTTGCACCTGATCCGGAGGTATTCTCCGCCTATGATGGCGCTCTACTGGAAGCGGAGATGGCCCTGTTCCCGCAGTGGTTCGTCAGTAAACTGATGATGCTGGAAGAGGACGATGAGACCCTGGCGGTACTGAGGCAGACTTTTGATCTTTTAATTGCCGAAGCCCTGGCGCAACCGCAGGTTGTGGTGCACCGTGACTACCATTCGCGCAATCTGCTGTTGCTGGCCGGAAATGGCCGTGATAACCGGGTTGGCGTCGTCGATTTCCAGGATGCGGTTGTGGGAGCGGTTACCTATGACCTGGTATCCCTGCTAAAAGATTGTTACATTCGCTGGCCTCGACCCATGATCGAGCAGCGTGCCCTCGCTTTTGCCAGGTGCGCCATGGAGGCAGGCATTATCGCCGACATCAATGACGACCAGTTTATACGCTGGTTCGATCTGATGGGCCTGCAACGCCACATCAAGGTGCTGGGCATCTTTGCCCGACTCTGGTTGCGTGACGGCAAGGCCCGATATTTGCATGATTTGCCCCTGGTAATTCGCTACACACTGGAAGTCGCCAACAGATACGCTGACACTCGGGATTTTGCCCGTTGGTTTGAAAGCAGGTTGCTGCCCCTGCTACCTCAACAGTCCTGGTACCGGGCAGAGGCCATTAACACCACCGCAGACGTGTGAGTCTCCTCATAGCATGTACCGTGCCTTCTGTATTGGCGGGTGACGGACCGGTTCCGGTCGAAAGAATGGAGACATCACTGCGCTGAAACAACTGTAACAGTACTGTCAGATGAATCCTTTAGACTGACAGTCTGTTATCCCCATTTGATTTCGACAGTTTCCGCCACGGCCTGTCACCTAGATAATACGGAGAGTCTTTTTATGACTGAACGTCCGTCCAAAACCCTGAATTCATCTGTAACGGAAAAAACATCTTTAACAGAAAGTACTGCAATAAACAGGAGGGCACCAATGAAAGCCATGATACTTGCCGCCGGTTACGGCGAGCGCCTTCGCCCGCTCACGGAAAAAACACCAAAACCCCTGCTGCAGGTCAATGGCAAGCCGCTGATTCAGTACCACGTAGAACGACTCCGGGCGTCGGGGGTCGAGGAGATAGTGATCAATACCGCCTGGCTGGGAGATCAGATCGAGGCGTTCCTCGGCAACGGCTCCCGATTCGGAGTCAGCATCACCTGGTCCCGGGAGGGCAGTCCTCTGGAAACCGGGGGTGGTATTCGCCGGGCTCTGCCCTACCTGGGTTCCGAGCCTTTTCTGCTGGTCAACAGCGATGTCTGGACCGAATACCCCT
Source organism: Gammaproteobacteria bacterium (assembly GCA_003235325.1). Classification (GTDB taxonomy): domain Bacteria; phylum Pseudomonadota; class Gammaproteobacteria; order Pseudomonadales; family Porticoccaceae; genus SZUA-272. Next base: position 15,619 of record QJWQ01000155.1, read on the forward strand.
TCGAACGCCTCGTTGCCCACAAATTGCCCGAAAACATGGATGCCCACCTGGTACTGGTTCCAACCCCCCCTTTCAAGGTACAGGGGGATTTCAGCCTGGATGAGCAAGGGGTTGTCGCCTACCCGGGCGATGACCGCCGTGCCCTGACCTTCAGCGGCATCAGCATCATGCGTCCGGACATTTTTGCCCTGTATCCTTCAGCATCGGAGAAGTTCCCCCTGCGCCGGGTGCTGGAGAGCAGTATTTCTGCCCGGTGCGTCAGCGGCGAAGTATTTCAGGGCGCCTGGTGGGATATAGGTACGGTTGACCGGCTGCAACTGCTCGACAGCCTGTTGGCGGGGGAAGTGGTTTCCCCGGCAAAAAAGCCCAGAATGCGGGCGATTAGTGTCTGAGTTCCTGCCCACCATTTTCGAATCCTTGCAACTTCTGTAAACTCTTCGATCCTTGACTGTTGACGTGTGGGCTGCCATTCCGAGAGTGGATGGCAGCCATTGCCGTGAGCATCATTCACGCCAGAGCATTTCAGAGAGAGTACTCATGTTTAATGGCCTTGAGCATTTGCCACCGGATCCCATCCTGGGATTGTCCCTTGCCTTTCGCGACGATTCCAATCCTGACAAAGTGGATCTCGGTGTCGGTGTCTACAAGGATGAAGCGGGCAACACCACCATCGTCAATGCCATCAAGGAAGCCGAGCGTCGCTTTCTCGAACAGGAAAATTCCAAGGCCTACATCGCCCAGGTTGGGGTGCCGGAATACAACACCGGCATTCTTGAACTGATACTCGGGCACAAGCACCCGGCCATGACCGCGGATCGGGTCAGGACGGTGCTGGCGCCGGGCGGCTCCGGGGCGCTCCGGATCACCGCAGGGCTGATCAAGCGCAGTGCACCCGGGACCCGGATCTGGGTCAGCGACCCGACCTGGGCCAACCATATCCCGCTGCTGGGAAGTGCCGGCGTCGATCTGCAACCATACGCCTACTATGACAAGACGAGCGGCACACTGGTCTTTGATCGCATGCTGGCGGCGCTTGCCCAGGCCACGGCTGGCGATGTGGTCCTGTTGCACGGTTGTTGTCACAACCCCTGTGGGGCTGACCTGAACCGGGATCAATGGAACCAGTTGGCAGAGTTCATGGCCGGCAAAAAGCTGGTACCTTTCATCGATCTGGCCTATCAGGGCTTTGGCGACGGCATGGAGCAGGATGCCTACGGTGTCCGGCTGATGGCTGAAAAATTGCCGGAGGTTCTGGTTGCCAGTTCCTGTTCCAAGAATTTTGGCCTCTACCGGGAGCGCACCGGCAGTGTCCTGGTTATTGCAGAAAGCCCCGCTGATGCAGCCAAGGCCCAGAGCCATCTGACCAACATCGCCCGAACCATGTATTCAATGCCGCCGGCCCACGGCGCCTTCCTGGCCGGCATTGTGCTTCAGGATTCACTGCTGAAGAAGTCCTGGCTCGATGAGGTGGCGGCCATGTGTGCCAGGATGAAGGAACTCAGAAACCTGTTGGTCACCAAGCTGGCGGACAACGACGCTCCACGGGATTTTTCCTTTATCGCCGGGCAAAAAGGCATGTTTTCCTTTCTGGGGATCACGCCAACGCAGGTGACCCGGCTGAGAGATGAGTACAGTATCTATATCGTCGGCTCGAGTCGCATCAACGTTGCCGGCATCAGCCATGCCAACATTGATTACCTGGCTAATGCCATCGTCAAAGTGCTCAAGACCTGAGGCGGAAAGGCCCGCTCCGTTGCTGTGCACAGGCCGGGGAGGGACGCCCGTCGCATCCGGTCAAACCAGGATGGCGGTCTCCATGCCATTGCCACCTTGCAGTCGCGCAACGGCCAGGGATTCTACGGCTGACCCGATCAACTGGTAATGGTTCTCCAGACCCGTAGCCTCGGCTACGGCAATGCCAATGGACACCGTCAGTTGAACTGACTGTTCATTGACGGTAACGGGCATGTGGGCAATAGTCGCCTGGATTCTTCGGGAAATGGCCATGGCCGCCTCGTTGCTGCAATTGCCGGCAAACAGCATAAAGACATCGTCGTCATATCGTGACACCAGATCCCGTGGTCTCAGGTTTTCATAAATTCTGCGTGCCACCTCCCGCCGTACAGCATTTGCAGCATCCTGGCCGTGACCCACCGAAACCCTGGGAAAATCGTCCAGGCCCAGCATCATGGCGGCAACGGTTTCCCGGTTACCCCTGGCGCGGACCATTTCACTGGCCAGAAGCCTGTCCATACCGGACCGATTCCAGACCCCGGTGGTGGAATCAATCAGCAGTGATCGCCGGCTCGCGTCCAGGGCGTCGACAAGCGCCGCCTGCTCGGTATCCAGTTGGCGCAGATTCAGCTCGTTTTCTATCCAGCGGGCAAGATTGCGCAACGTTTCACGATCCGCATCGCTAAAGCTCCGGGGTATGCGGTCGATAATGGACAGGGTGCCGATATTGTTGCCCCTGAAACTGACCGGGTGAGCAGCGTAAAATCGAATCCCGGGGGGGCCGGTAACCAGCGGATTGTCGGCATAGTCATCGTGCTCTCGGCAATCCTCCACCACCAGGGTGTCATGGCCGCGAATAGTGCGGGCGCAGAGGGAAAAAGCTCGGGAATATTCTTTTTCGAGGACGCCCAGCGAAGATTTGAACCACTGGCTGCGATCCGTGATCAGGGAGAACAGGGCGATAGGGACCACAAAATGTGCCTGGGCCATAGCCGTGAACTGGTCAAACCGCTGCTCTGCCGGTGTATGGACGATTCCCAGAGCTTCCAGGGCCGCCAGTCGAGCAGTCTCGTCCGGATGGGTCGTACTCTTCATGAGTTATTCATGTCATGAGTCATTCATGGCTCAGCGCCCATGACCGGGTTGCGGGGTTGCAATCTCCCTCAGGGTGCCTGGTACGCACCTGTCCGTCTCTATTTGGCTTTGGTCCTGGTTGAACCCGCGGTTTCATTTGACGGCTTCGCGTTTTCCTTTCGATGGTTGTCGCTGGCATCAGATGCCGCGTCGGCCGCGTCGGTCTCATCAGCTATAAAATCCAGAGCCAGGTCAAAGGCTTTTTGCATGAACGCCATCAACTTGTCGAATTGCTCGTTGTCCATTTCCCGGGCGGCATCCCGAGAGCGGTAGATATTGACGAACTTGACCTCCCTCTCGATGGTAATAAGGAATTTGTCCATGCCACTGAGACGCAGGGTATACCAGAGAAAGGGCGCATGCTCCCGGCTGTAATCCAATAAAAACACCATGGGATCATTGCGGGAGTGGAAGGAGGCCAGGCGGTAGAGAATATCCAGGGTTATGGGTGAGCGGCCTTCCTCCATGGCCTTGAGCAATTCCGGGTTTTCCAGGTCGATGGCCCGGGCCAGGTCTTCGTGGGTCAGGCCAGCCACTTCGCGGAGGTCCTTGAGGTAGGTGCCGGCCTTGCCAGTCTGTTCCATCATCTCCGGGGTCTGTTGCCAGAACTCCATTATCGATTTCGGCGATTGACCGGTAGTCCGGGCAACAGTCTGGGCAGCCATTTCCTGCCAACTCTTCATGATGGATTCAAACGGATTTGCAAAGGCGCGTTCCGCTCCGTATTTGCTGTCGGACGGTTTTCGGGATTGTTCAGAACCTGACTTTTTGCCCTTGCTTTCATCGGCTTTTTTGGTTGTCATGGGCTACCCTCCTGTTTGTTCCGGATCAACGGCGTCAGTATATGCATTCATTTGTGGCAAAACATAGAAAACTTTGGCGTTTTCTGTTTGGATTATTCTTGTTTTTGGCGACAGTGGCGGCATTGGCACCCGGAACCAGCCAGCCCTTGTTTTCCGGTATCGATAAAATCGAGCACTGCCTGGCTTACTGTATGCTGTTTGTCAGCGGCTGGCTGGCCTTTCCCAGGGCGGGATGGCACTGGCGCCTGAATGCCGGGTTGCTGGCTTACGGCGCAACCATCGAATTATTGCAGTCTTTCACCGGCTACCGGTTCATGGAGTTTGCCGACCTGGTGGCCAACATTCTGGGCTTGGGGCTTGGCAACCTGCTTGTCTCCCGATTAATTGGTGCCGGCTGGCTGCAATCTCCCGAGATTCCGGCCACCGCAGTCGTTGTCCCTGATGCCGTTTCAGGACATGACTCGGGGATCTGACGAGAAACAGCCGGTTGTCGATATCCCGCCATCAGGAGCCGAAATCATGAATACGGACTGGAATAATACCCTGGCTGCCGTCTGGCGGCCTCGTACCCGGCAATTGCGTGCGGTCAAACGGCTTGATCCGGTGACGCTCGACCAGTTGCTGGGCATCGACCGCCAGAAGCAACAGCTGGTGCTCAATACCGAGAGTTTTCTTGCCGGCGGCGCCGCCAATAACGTCCTGCTCTGGGGCAGTCGCGGTACCGGCAAGTCATCCTTGATCAAGGCCCTTCTCAATGACTATGGCAACCGGGGCTTGCGAGTCATCGAAATTGACAAGAATGACCTGGTGGACCTTCAGGAGATCGTCGATGATATCCGGGACCTGTCCCAGCGCTTTATTATTTTCTGTGATGATTTGTCTTTCGAGCAGGGAGAGAGCAGCTACAAGCATTTGAAAAGCGTGCTCGAGGGGTCCATCGAATTGCCACCGGAGAATGTGCTGGTCTATGCCACTTCCAACCGCCGACATCTTATTCCGGAGCAACTGTCGGAAAACGCAGAGGTCGGTATTGTCGATGGCGAGATCCATTATGGTGACAGTGTCGAGGAAAAACTCTCTCTGGCGGACCGGTTCGGTCTCTGGCTATCGTTTTACCCCAACAACAGCCGGCAGTATCTGGACATCGTCGACTCCCTGTTGCCGCTTCCTGCCGCGGAGCGGCCGGTGCTGCATCGCGCCGCCGAGCAGTTCGCCATGGCACGGGCGTCAAGGAGCGGGCGCACGGCACGACAGTTCTATTGTTACTGGCTCCAGGACCTGCAAGGTCAGGAATAGCCGTGGCCACTCTCGAAGGTCTCTAGCGATTATCCGCCAGGGACAGTCTCAGGCTGTCGGGGACCAGTGGCGGTGAGCCGGCTGCACCCAGGGCCAACGAGGTCAGTTCCTCCCAGGGGGAGGCTACCCGCATGCCCTTGACGGCGCGGTCGACTGCGCCAGCCTGGCGCAAAAGAATGCGGATATGCCCGGGTTTAAGCCTTCTCAGGGCCGCTTTCAACAGCGGCACGCGTTTCTGCCAGACGCCCTGCTCCTGCAGCGCAGAATCAGCGCTTTTGCCCCGGAATATGGCTTCGTGGGCGACTGCCAGAATCCGCAATTCCCGGGCTATCGCCCAGAGAACTACCGTCGCCTCGGTGCCTTCCTGATGCAGGCCGCGCAAATTGCGGGCAGTTGCCTGAGCATCACCCTCGAGCATGCGGTCCACCAGATTAAAGACATTGAAGCGGGCACTGTCGGCGACAACAGAGGACATGGTGGTGGCGTTGACTTCACCATCGGCGACCAGCAGTTTCAGTTTTTCGACTTCCTGCACGGCCGCCAGCAGGTTGCCCTCTACCCTGTCGGCGAGAATAGCCACCGCCTGATCGCTGGCCCGAATCCCGGCCTGACGCAGCCGCTGGCCGATCCACTGGGGCATCTGGGCCGGTGCTACCGGCCAGACCTGCAGCAGCACCCCGGTCGATTCCAGCTTTTTGGCCCACCTGGCTCGCAGGCCGGAGCTGTCTATTTTGCCGGTAATTAACAGCAACAGGGTGTCGGGACCCGGATTGTCGAGAAAGGCTTCCAGCATGGTGGCGCCGTCCTTGCCGGGCTTGCCTGAAGGCAGGCGCACTTCCAGGACTTTTCGATTGGCAAAAAGGGACAGGCTGTTGGCTTCATTGAGTAGCCGATTCCAGTCAAAACGGGCATCGGCGTGGTACAACTCCCTCTCGGTGAATCCCCGGGTTCTGGCGCCGGCCCTGATGGCATCCGCCGCTTCCTGTACCAGCAACGGTTCATCGCCGCAGATCAGGTAGGCCGGAGCCAGCGTCGATGCCAGGTGACCGTCCAGTTGCTCAGGGCGGAGGCGCATTCTTTGCAGCAGTTTTCAACTGCCGAAATCGGTTGAATATCCGGTGCACCAGGTCCCGGTGCATCTCCGAAATAATCAACGCTCGCTCATCATCCGTTGCCAGCACATTGTTCTCGTTGTATTCAAAGATGCGTTCACTGATGACGGTCGTGGCGGGGATCAGGGTGTCGCCTTCATGATTGAGGATCAGGAACTCCACGGTCTCGGTAAGTTGCAGTTCCGATACCCGGGCGCTGGCGTTGACGGAAGCAGTACGGCTCTCACTTTTCTCGTTCAGAATCACCAGGGCATACTGGGCATCGGTGGCATTGTCGGGAATTTTCACCCCCGCAGCCTTGATTGAACGCCGAAGCATTTCGGTAAAGTCACTGCTGGGATCGCGGGTGCTGATGTGGAGGGTTCTGAGATCTGCCGGCATAAAGTCCGCGCCCCGCAGGTGCCAGCCACAGCCGCTCAGGGACACCAGCAACAGTGAGCAGGCGAGGCCGAGGGAAAGTGGTCTTGCCATTTTTATTGTTCCTCTTCTGTGGTCGGTGTCATTTACCCGCAGGCTCATGCGAATAGTAGAAACAGGGGATTTCGCATCGTTCCGCCAGTGTCTAGTGGCCGGCCATCCATCAGTTCTCGACGTTCTGTTTGTTTGTAAGGTTGATAACCCTTTCGAAATTGCGCACCGCTGATGACCGGGGTGCCTAGCCGTCAGGGCTTCAACTGGCGACGACATTGACCAGTTTGTTGGGCACGACGATGACCTTGCGCACGGTCAAACCCTCGGTGAAGCGCAGTACGTTTTGTTCTTCCAGGGCCGAGGCTTCAACAGTTTGGCGCTCGGCATTGCTGGCCACCTGAATTCTGGCTCTGACCTTGCCGTTGACTTGCACCACCATTTCAATGGTATCACGCACCAGGGCGCCCTGATCGACTACTGGCCAGGGTGCATCGATGATCGCTTCCTCGTGGCCCATTTCCCGCCAGAGCCGGTGGCTGATGTGGGGCACAATGGGGGCGAGCAGCAACGTCGCCGTCTCCAGGGCTTCGCGTTCGACGGCCAGGCCCAGGGCTGAGCTGTCGTCGAGTCTGGACAGGTCATTGAGGAGTTCCATCACGGCAGCTATGGCGGTGTTGAATGTTTGTCTCTGGCTGAAATCGTGGCTCACCTTGGCCAGGGTCTCGTGGGTCTTTCGGCGCAGGTTGCGCAGGTTCTCCGGCAGGTCGACAAACCGGGCGGCACCGGGCTCGCCCCGGCCCAGGTGAGCAAATACCGCTCTCCAGAGCTTGCGCAAAAACCGGTTGGCGCCGGCGACACCCTCGTCAGACCACTCCAGGGACTGTTCCGGGGGCGCGGCAAACATGGTAAACAGCCGCACCGTATCAGCACCGTACTGGTCGATGAGTCCCTGGGGGTCGACAGTATTGCCCTTTGACTTGGACATCTTGGCCCCGTCCTTGAGTACCATGCCCTGGCACAACAGCCGGGTGAACGGTTCGTCGCTGGCCACCAGCCCTTCGTCCCGCATCAGTTTGTGAAAGAATCGGGCATAAAGCAGGTGCAGTATGGCGTGCTCGATACCGCCGACATACTGATCCACCGGCAGCCAGTAATTGGCCCGGGCACTGTCCAGCATGCCGCCGGTGTAATCCGCACAGGTAAAACGGGCGTAGTACCAGGAGGATTCCATGAAGGTGTCGAAGGTGTCGGTTTCCCGCTCCACGGCTTCCCCGTCCAGAACATCCCGACGCCAGAGAGGGTCTGCCTTGATCGGTGAATGAACCCCGTCTATGGACACATCCTCCGGAAGCAGCACCGGCAACTTGTGATCCGGCACCGGAATTTCAGTGCCATCCGGCCGGTAAAGCATGGGAATTGGTGCGCCCCAGTAGCGTTGTCGGGATACGCCCCAGTCCCGCAGGCGAAAATTGGTGGTGACCCGGCCACGGCCCGAGTCCGCCAGTCGACCGGCAATAGCGTCGAAGGCGCCCTCGAAATCCAGGCCATCGAAGTCACCTGAATGGACCAGCACCCCCTTGTCAACAAAGGCCTCTCGCTCCAGGTCACAGGTCTGGCCTGAGGTCGGTGCGATCACCTGCCTGATTGCCAGTCCGTACTTGCGGGCAAATTCCCAGTCCCGCTGGTCATGGGCAGGCACCGCCATCACCGCGCCGGAACCGTAATCCATCAGCACATAGTTGCCGACCCAGACCGGCACGGGTTCCCCGGTGATCGGGTGGGCGGCGACGATACCGGTGTCCATGCCCCGCTTTTCCAGTGTCGCCACGCTGGCTTCGGACACTGCCTGCTGACGACAGGAAGCGATAAAATCGGCCAGCGCCGGATTGTTTTCCGCCAGGGCCAGACTGACCGGGTGCTCGGCGGCCAGGGTCAGGTAGGTGACACCCAGGAGGGTGTCTGGCCGGGTGGTGTAGACATCGAGGCCGTCGAGACCGGCAATGGGTTGCCGCAGGGGAAAGTGCATATCGACGCCGCGGCTCTTGCCAATCCAGTTGCGCTGCATGGTGCGCACCTGGTCCGGCCAGTTGTCCAGTTTGTCCAGGGCTGCCAGCAGTTCCTCTGCATAAGCGGTGATGCGAATAAACCACTGGGGGATTTCCTTGCGTTCGACCGGCGAGTCGCAGCGCCAGCAACAGCCGTCCACCACCTGCTCATTGGCCAGCACGGTCTGGTCCTTAGGACACCAGTTGACGGCACTGGTTTTCCTGTAAACCAGACCCTTGCGGTAGAGGCGGGTAAAGAACCACTGCTCCCAGCGGTAATAGTCGGCGCTGCAGGTAGCCAGTTCCCGGCTCCAGTCGTAGCCGAAGCCCAGGGACTGAAGCTGGCCTTTCATGTAGTCAATATTGCTGTAGGTCCAGGCCGCCGGGGCTGTGTGGTGCTTGATGGCGGCATTTTCCGCCGGCAGTCCGAAGGCATCCCAGCCCATGGGTTGCAGTACATTCTTGCCCTGCATGCGCTGAAAGCGGCTGATGACGTCGGTGATAGTGTAGTTGCGCACATGGCCCATATGCAGTTTGCCGCTGGGGTAGGGAAACATGGCCAGGCAGTAATATTTTTCTCGGTCGGAATCCTCGTTCACGGAGAAACTCTTATTGTCCTGCCAGTATTGCTGGACAGCCGGTTCAAGGGTTTCGGGGTGGTAGTGTTCTTGCATCAGGCTCTCTGCATTGCCTCTGGGTACGTTCACTTTGGCTGTACGGGGTTACGGCGTGCGGGCAATTATAGGGGAAAGGCGGCGATCACCGGTATCCCCGTGGGAATTTACCCGGAAACCGGGACTCTGTTCCTTGAGCGCTGACCTTGACGCTGCCGGAAACGGACGCTGGCGCAGCCACCTGCCACCACCAGGCCACAGAAAATCAGGACCGGCAGGGAGCCAAAGCGATTGAAGGGGGTGCTGCCGGTGCGGGGCAGGACGCTGGTGGTCAGTACACCTGGCTTGAAACTCGGCAGTACAGCAACGACCTTGCCGCGGTGATCGACAGCAGCAGTTATGCCGTCATTGGTGGCTCGCAACAGGGGCCTGGCGTTTTCAATGGCCCGCATTCTGGCCATTTGAAAATGCTGGTGGGGGCCGATGGAAGCGCCGAACCAGGTATCATTGCTGACCGTCAGCAGCAAATCTGCATCGACGGCAGTGCTGGCCACCAGATCCTGAAAGACGATTTCATAGCAGATTAATGTGGCGACCCTGTGATCACCGGCTTGCAACAATGGCTGGTGGGCCGGTCCGCTGGAGAAGGCTGACATGGGCAGGTCAAAAAATTCTATGGTACCCCGCAGCCAGTGCTCCAGCGGCACATATTCTCCAAATGGTACCAGGTGACGTTTGTGGTAGCTGCCGCTGGCGTTACCCAGGGCAATGACCGAGTTGTACACCTGGGTGCCCTCGCGGGTGGGGATGCCTGTCAACAGGGCCGTGTGTTCACGTCGGGCTCGAGAGTCGACGTGGTTGATGAAGTTGTCAACCTGCTGGCGAAGGCTGGGGATGGCTGACTCGGGCCAGATAACCAGGTCGCTGTGCCAGTGCGTCTCCGTCCGGGTCAGTAGGCCGGTCAGTATTTCCTCCAGGCGGTGCCGCTCCCATTTCTGATCGATGTCAATGGCGGGTTGCACCATTGTCACTGACAGGGGTTTTGCCACAGCGTCGGTCCACTGGCTGTCGCGCAACAGCCAGCCACCGAAGAACATGGCGCCGATGGCCAGAGCGGAAGCCAGCAATCCGGGAGACAGCGCCCGCCGGCGGCAGAGTTTTGCTGCGGTTGCGCCGGCAAAGGCGGCCATCCAGCCGATGCCAAGGACGCCAGTGACGGGTGCCCAGTAGGCCAGCCAGGTGTCGGTAAAGGCATAACCCAGGTAAAGCCAGGGGAAACCGGTAAACAACCAGCCCCGGAACCATTCACCCAGAACCCAGATTGAGGGGAACAGCAGCAGGGCCAGCCCGGGCCGGCCTCTGACAATGCTTCCGTACAGGGTAAAGGGCAAGGCGAACACCAGGGCCAGGACGAGGACAAACAGGGTCGTCAGCAATATCGCCAGCGGCGGCGAGGCGTGGCCGTAATCATGAATGCTGACGTATACCCAGCTGGCGCCGACGGCGAACAGACCAAAGCCGTAGCAGGCGCTGCGCCAGAACGCCGCCCGGGCACCGCCGTAGCCCAGCAGGAGATAGAGGCCGCCGACAGATACAATTGCCAGCGGCCACCAGTCAAATGGTGAAAGGCAAAAGGGGAACAGTCCACCGGCCAATAGGCCAAGAATGGCATTCACCACCCCGGGACTAAATCTGGCGGCCAAATCAGGTTTCCTTGGCAATGGTCATCCGCAACTGACGAATCTGTCTTCTGTCTCCATCGATAACCTCAAAACAGAAGTGGTCGAGGTTGGTGGTTTCACCGACGGAGGGAAAATGACCGAAATTCTGTAACAGGATGCCGCCGATGGTATCAAAGTCGTCATCGTTGAGGCCGGCATCGAACATTTCGTTAAAATCCTCTATGGGCGTCAGCGCCGCCACCTGGTAGCTGCCATCGCCGAGATCCTTGATCTGGCTGGCCTCGGTTTCATCGGTCTCGTCCTCAATTTCGCCGACGATTTCCTCAAGAATGTCCTCAATGGTGACCAGCCCGGCGGTACTGCCATACTCATCGACGACAATCGCCATGTGGTAGCGGTTTTCCCTGAATTCCCTGAGCAGAACGTTGAGTCGCTTGCTCTCGGGAATAATGTTGGCCGGTCGGATTATCGAGTTGAGGTCAAAGCTGTCTTTGCCATTGAGCGCGACCTGGAGCAAATCCTTGGCCAGAAAAATACCCCGGATATCGTCCGGCGTATTGCCAATCACCGGAAACCTGGAGTGGTTCGATTCGATGGCCAGTTTCAGGATTTCCTCCAGGTTGGATTCGGCGCTGATCATCACCATCTGGGAGCGGGGAATCATGATTTCCCTGACCTGCTGATCCTTGACCTGGAGGGCGCCTTCCATGATTTCAAGGGCATCGCTGTCGAGAATCTTGTTCTGGTGGGCGACCTTGAGGATTTCCGCGAGGTCATCCCGGGTTTTCGGCTCAGCTGAAAACGCCTGGGCCAGTCGTTCCAGCCAGGAACGATCCTGGCTGCCTGTGACTTCGTCATTCATTGCGGAAGGGTCTCTCAATACCTGTTTCGGGACGGGGTGACCAGTTCAAAGGACTCGCTAGCGGTATCGACCGACAGGTAGGGTGGGGGAAAGCCGAGGCCGGTAACAATACTTGTTTCAAGGGCTTCCATTTGCGCAGCTTCGGTATCGTTTATATGGTCGTAGCCGAGCAGGTGCAGCGTGCCATGGATGAGCATATGGGCCCAGTGGGCATCAATGGCTTTTTCCTGTTGCAGAGCCTCGCCAATAACCACTGGTGCGCAGATCGCCAGGTCGCCCAGCAGGGGCAACCGGAGTTCCGGGGGCAGTCCGGCGGGGAAGGACAGGACATTGGTCGAATAATCCCGGTTTCGGTATTGACGGTTGAGCGCCCGGCCCTCGGTTTCGCCGACAATGCGAATGCAAAGCTCGGTGTCCTCGCGACCCGCAGCCTCAAGCGCTGCTGCAATCCAGCGGCGCATGGCCGAAGCTTTGGGAACCTTTTCCCCCGAAGCATTTTCGATTTCCAGCGCCAGTTTCATTACCTGGGTTGTAACTCTGTCTGTTCAGATTCGTGTGCCTCGTAGGCTTCGACAATTTGCTGTACCAGGGGATGGCGGACCACATCCTTGGGTTTGAAATAGGTAAATGAAATATCGTCGATTTTTTCCAGGACGCTGCAGACATGTACCAGTCCGGACAGCGTACCCCGAGGCAGGTCGATCTGGGACGTATCACCGGTGATGACGGCGGTGGAGCCAAAGCCGATGCGGGTAAGGAACATTTTCATCTGTTCCCTGGTGGTGTTCTGGCTCTCGTCGAGAATGATAAAGGAGTTGTTCAGGGTCCGTCCTCGCATGTAGGCCAGGGGCGCAATTTCGATGACATTGCGCTCGATCAGCTTGCCCACGTTTTCCACACCAAGCATCTCGTAGAGGGCGTCGTACAGTGGCCTCAGATAGGGATCAACTTTCTGTGACAGGTCCCCGGGCAGAAAACCCAGTTTTTCTCCGGCCTCCACCGCCGGTCGCACCAGCAGTATCCGTTCAATTTCATCTCGCAGCAGGGCTTCCACCGCACAGGCTACGGCCAGGTAGGTTTTTCCAGTGCCCGCCGGCCCTACTCCGAAATTGACGTCATGGGTTTGAATGGAGCGAACATAGCGCTGCTGGTTGACTCCGCGGGGCTTGATATTGCCTTTTTTGGTGCGAATCACCGTGAAAGTTTCAACATTTTCGGCTGGATGTTGATTGGCGACAGGTCGGTCCATACGCAGTTCCAGGTCGGATTGTTGAAGGAATAAATGGATGGCATCCGGGGTCAGATCCTCGCTGGCACCAGTTTCCCTGTAAAGGTTGAACAACAGGTTGCCGGCGACCTGCGTCGATGCCGGTGCCCCGTAAAGGGCAAAGACATTGCCTCGGTTTCGTATCTCGATATCGAGGCGCTGTTCAATCTGGCGCAGGTGCTGATCAAATTGACCGCAGAGACAGGCAAGGCGACGGACGTCGTTGGGTTCGAGGGTGATGGTGAGGGCGTTGGCGCTGGTTTTCAAATCTTGTCGAAGCCGCTCCCGGCGGATAGGCAATTTACCTGAAGGATAACGGCTTTGCACCTGTCTGGAAACAGTTGTATTAGCAAATAATAGAGATAAATCATCAATATCAGTTGTTTTTTATAGCCATTTGATCGTCAAGTCTGCCTCTCAGGGAATGGGGCAGTGCTTCGGTTATGCTGACACTGACAAACTGGCCGATTAGAAGCCGATCGTGACAGGAAAAATTGACCACACGATTGTTTTCAGTGCGCCCCTGCAACTGCTCCGGGTCCTTGCGAGAAATACCGGTCACCAACAGGCGCTCGGTGGTGCCGACCATCTTGCGGCTGATGCTCAATGCCTGTTGTTCGATTCGGGCCTGAAGGATTTGCAGTCGCTGCTTTTTAACCGCCTCGGGGGTGTCGTCGGTCAGATCGGCTGCCGGTGTTCCGGGCCGGGCACTGTAGATAAAACTGAACGAACTGTCAAAGCCGATTTCCTGCACCAGTTTCATCGTGTCTTCAAAATCCTTTTCGGTCTCACCGGGAAAACCGACGATAAAATCCGAGGAAATGCTGATATCAGGCCGGATCCGGCGCAGTCTGCGGATTCTCGATTTGTATTCCAGAACCGTGTGCCCGCGCTTCATGGCGGCGAGTATCCGGTCGGAACCGCTCTGGACCGGCAGGTGCAGGTGATTCACCAGTTGCGGCACTTCCGCGTAGACATCGATCAGCGCGTCGGAAAATTCCATCGGGTGTGACGTGGTATAGCGGATGCGATCGATGCCGTCGATGTTCGCCACATAGGTGATTAGCTCCGCCAGGTCACAAAGGGTGCCTCCGGGCATTTTGCCCCGGTAGGCGTTGACATTTTGCCCCAGAAGATTGACCTCCCTGACGCCCTGGGCAGCCAGATGGGCAACTTCAGCCAGGACGTCGGCCACCGGGCGGCTGACTTCCTCGCCCCGGGTATATGGCACCACACAAAAGCTGCAGTACCTGGAGCAGCCTTCGATGATGGACACGAAGGCGGTTGCACCTTCGGCCTCCGGTTGTGGCAGTCGGTCGAATTTCTCGATCTCGGGAAAGCTGATATCGACAACCGTGGTGCCGTCCATCTGGCGATGCTGCTCGATCATCTCTGGCAGGCGGTGTAAGGTCTGGGGACCAAAGACCAGGTCGACAAAAGGAGCTCGCCTGGCAATTGCCTCGCCCTCCTGACTGGCGACACAGCCGCCGACACCAATCACAAGATCTGGCCTGAGGGTTTTCAGAGCTTTCCAGCGGCCCAGTTGATGGAACACCTTTTCCTGGGCTTTCTCTCGAATGGAGCAGGTATTGAGCAACAGGACATCGGCATCATCCGGGTTGTCGGTAGCCACCAGTTGATGGCTGGCGCCCAGCAGATCCCGCATGCGGGCGGAGTCGTACTCGTTCATTTGACAGCCGTGGGTGACGATATGCAGCTTTTTAACCGGTTTGTCGGTCATTAGTCGCTCAAAATTTGATCAGTCTTGCGGGGCAGGGGATTATAGCGACAGGACCGGATAAAGCCTACTGTTGAAACAGGCGATATAGTCCCCATTCTGTGGTTTTATCAGGGCCTGTGTTATCCTTCGCCGCCTTTTTCCAGTCAGTTCCCGGTTGAGTCAACATGACAAGCGAACCCATCTACAAGGTAATTTTCTATAATCAGGGTCAGGTTTACGAGATCTATGCACGCAATGTCTACCAGAGTGACCTCTGGGGATTTCTGGAGATCGAGGAATTTATTTTTGGCGAGCGAACCCAACTGATCGTCGATCCGGCAGAAGAAAAACTGAAAACCGAATTTTCCTCGATCAAACGCTGCTTCATACCGATGCATGCAGTAGTGCGTATCGATGAGGTGGAAAAAGAGGGTACTTGCAAGATAACCGAGGTCAAAGGCGGCAATATCGCACAGTTTCCCTATCCCACCGTGGCGCCTCGACCGAAGCGGGATTAGACTGGCCCAGCCCATTTTATGGCGGGCTACGTTGGCCAAAACCGTGAGCGGAAACACCCCTTATCTCCCCCGCCGTGGTTTGCAATCAGATTTTTTAGGGTTTCGACGTATTTGATCGACCACCGGGCCCTGAAATAGGGCCTTATACCTTATCCAGGCAGGTACAGGTAAAGGAATTCAGGTTAAGGATATCAATGAAAACCGTTATGATAATTCTGATCTTGATCCTGACCTACCTTTTTTACCCGTTTTATGACCTCTACACCAAGGAAGACGCCTTCTCGGAGTCATTCAGCCTGGAGGGAAAAGGGTACCGCAGTCAGGGTAAATGTGCCGAGGCTGCCGAGGCGGTGGCAGCCGAAATCTTCCGCTGCCGGAAGCGCACCATCTGGTCAAAAATGTTCAGCACCTACACCCAGTACGACCCTGCTATTCGTGAGATTCGCCAGGAACACCCTGAATTTAATTAGAGCCTGATAACACTAATGGGGTTATCGGCCCCTGGTGTTAACAGGCACTAACTTCATCTGGCGTCACCTCGCCATTATTGCCTTTGGCTTGCCAGTTTTAAGCGGGTGCAGTAGAGGGGCCGAAATGGTCTACCTGTCCGGGGCGTTAACTGTCTTGCTTTATTTCAATGTATCCAAGGCGCCCGGGCGGGAATGCCACTGGCTCAGCACCTGCCTTTCTTGGCTTGCCCGGGAGGGCAGAAGGTTGACTGCGGGTGGTCGTGGCTGCGAACGCTTACGTGACTGCTGATTTCCGGCTGGCGGCTGTGGTGTTGCGAATCATTTTCAGTGGCTATTGCCGTGCCCACCGCAGCACCCACCGCACTGCCGACGATAGCGCCATCGCGTCCCCCGAGCTCGGCACCTATTGCGCCACCAATAGCGCCACCGGCTCCACCACCAATGGCGGCTTCCGTGACGGTTTTGTCAGCATGGGAAATGCCTGTAATTAAAAGCAAAACTAAACCGGGTAACAGTGTGTGTCGTCTCATGGCGAAAAATATCCCTGTTGAAAAATCCGAGAAACTGAAGGTCTGGAAAGCATTTTTCAATTCGTGCACCTATGATCACTGAACCACGGTCGGCATCGTATCCAACGGGCTTGTTTGGTGTAGTGAATAGGAATTTCAATTCTGGGGTAACGGCGCGGATTTTGTTGTGAATTCATTCGCAATTGTCGGTCAAGGAGGCACCGGCATTAATGGCGTGGAGTAAACCCCGGCACATGCCGGTCGACAGCAAGGACGACAGTATCACCCGGATTTTGCCCGGCGCCGAAACGATCATTTTTCTGGCGCCGGGCTGCAACCGCATGGTTACATGTTCCCGATAGGCAAAGCGTCTA
Source organism: Gammaproteobacteria bacterium (assembly GCA_003235325.1). Lineage (GTDB taxonomy): Bacteria > Pseudomonadota > Gammaproteobacteria > Pseudomonadales > Porticoccaceae > SZUA-272. Next base: position 32,170 of record QJWQ01000155.1, read on the forward strand.
GTGACCCTGTAGATCAGCTTTTAGTTGGCGGCAACATGGCGGACAAATCGCAACATGTTGGAGGTGTAGCCATATTCATTGTCGTACCATGAAACCAGCTTGACGAAGGTGCTATCCAGGGCAATCCCTGCTTCAGCGTCGAAAATGGATGAGTAACCAACGCCACGGAAATCTGTGGAAACCACTTTCTCGTCGGTATATCCCAGGGTTTCACTCATGGGGCCGGACTCCGAGGCGGCCTTCATTGCTGCGCAAATGTCGGCATAACTTGCGTCCTTGATCAATTCAGCGGTCAGGTCGACAACGGAAACATCGGATGTCGGTATCCGGAAAGCCATACCGGTCAGCTTGCCATTCAGTTCGGGCAATACAACACCAACTGCCTTGGCCGCACCGGTGGAAGAGGGAATGATGTTTTCCAATATGCCGCGACCGCCGCGCCAATCTTTCATGGAAGGGCCGTCAACCGTTTTTTGGGTAGCTGTAGCCGCGTGTACAGTGGTCATCAAGCCGCGTTTGATGCCGAACTTGTCGTGCAGTACCTTGGCAATTGGCGCCAGACAGTTTGTGGTGCAAGAGGCGGCAGAAACGATCTTTTGACCGGCATAGGTCTCGTGGTTAACGCCATATACAAACATGGGCGTGCTGTCTTTTGAGGGAGCGGACTGCACAACTTTCCTGGCACCGGCATCTATATGCTTTTGACAGGTTTCACCGGTAAGAAAAAAGCCCGTACATTCAAGAACCACATCGACGTCAACTTCACTCCACTTGAGATTCGACGGATCGCGCTCCGCCGTCAGACGAATTTTCTTGCCATTAACAATTAAGCTGCCGTTGTCATCAGTAACGTCACCATCAAAACGACCGTGCACCGAGTCAAACTTCAACATGTAAGCAAGGTAATCTGCATCCAGAAGATCGTTGATGGCAACAACTTCCATATCCGGAAAATCCTTCGCAATTGCACGAAACGCCATGCGTCCAATACGGCCAAAACCGTTGATACCGACTTTAGTGGTCATTTGTCTTTCTCCAAAACAGGGGTAGGATTGTTTTTGTGCTTTATTTACATAATTTCAATTTATTTTATCATTTTATTTTTTATTGTGTAATTTTGCAACATTTTGTTGCGGGTCTGGTGTGTAGCTTTATATTCTGTATTCGTCCTTGATATGCCGGGTGTCACGCAAGACTTCCTTGACCTGTTTCAGGTGTTGGGAAAATCGTGGACCTCGTTTTAACGCCGCCGCTGTCGCCAGAATATCGATAAGTACAAGATGAGCGATCCTGGAGGTCATTGGCGTATAGATGTCTGTATCCTCCGGTATCTCCATAGCCAGAACTATCGAACAAATTTTCGCCAGGGGCGAATCGCCTGTGGTGATGCCTATCACGGTTGCTCCATTGTCTGCGGCAAGTTGAGCCGCCTCTGTCAAGGCGATAGTCCTCCCAGTATAGGATATACAGACGACAACATCTTTCTCGCCCAGAGCCGTACAGGCCAACCGTTGGTTCATGACATCGGTGTGGGCGATCACCGGAATGTCGAAACGCAGGAACTTGTGTTGGGCATCAAGTGCTACAGGACCAGATGCGCCAATGCCAAAAAACACGATGCTTCGCGCCTGGGACAAAACCTCCGCTGCTTTGTCTATTTCCCTGTTGTTACATTCACTTTGTACAGTATGCAGACTGGCGTGCGTGGATTCAAAGATTTTGTCAATGAGGGAATTCGTCGAATCGCCTGCTTCCACGTCCCGAGTCATGCTGGGCAGGCCCTGAGCCAGGCCCTGAGCCAGGTCCTGAGCCAGTTTGACCTTGAAGTCCGGGAAGCCTTTGCAGTCCAGGCTGCGGCAAAAACGGTTTACGGTGGGCTCGCTAACTCCTGCTTTGCGTGCGATACTGGATATTGGCGCCCTGATGACGGCTTCCGGGTCCGCAAGTATCACTTCCGAGACCTTGCGTTCGGATTTGCTGAGGCGCAAACCGGAATTTTTTAGTATGCTTAGAACGCTCATGTGCTAGTACCTTGAAACGTCGGGATCAATCACCGTTGATTCAAGGGTGTAAACATAATAAAGCATTGGGATACCCTGAATAAGAATAATGTAACTGTCCAGCCATACCTGTTTCATTATGTAATGATATTACAAAATACACCAGTTCTTATCGTCTTGTCGGGGCTAATTCTGTAATTTTACAACCCATAACGCATGCCAGGAGACTGAAGTGACTTGTGACATCTTGATTTTCGGTGGGGAGGGCGACCTCGCACTGCGTAAACTTTATCCGGCGCTTTACCATTTGGACCTAGCTGGCTGTTTGGACGAGTCGCTGAAAATTTACGGCGTTGCTCGCAATGGCGGTGATCAAGAGACCTTTGTCCCTCGGGTGCGCGACTGGTTCGAAAGAACTGTCAGTAATTCCAAAATCGACGAAGATGTCTGGACGAGATTTACCGCCCGTCTGACCACGATCGGAGCCGACGCCACTTCGTCGGAATCCCTGGGCAAAATGGCTTCCGAGTACCTCGCCGATGAAAGTCGCGACCTGATTGTTTACCTTTCGACGCCACCGACAATCTTCTCTCCGATCTGCCAGGCGCTCAAAGCGGTCGGACTGGTGCGGCCAAATACTCGTATTGTGGTGGAAAAACCCTTGGGGGATAATCTGGAGTCCTTCAGGGAAATCAACGAAAAATTGACCTCAATTTTTGAGGAATACCAGGTATACCGAATCGACCATTACCTCGGCAAGGAGACGGTCCAGAACCTGTTGGCCATGCGCTTTGCCAATGCCCTGTTTGAGCCCCTCTGGAATAACAACTATATCGACAACGTCCAGATTACCGTGGCTGAAACCGTTGGCGCCGAAGGGCGTTGGGATTTCTACGATGGCGCCGGTGCCATGCGTGACATGGTCCAGAACCACCTGTTGCAGCTTTTATGCCTGGCGGCGATGGAGCCTCCATCCAATCTCAGCGCCGACGCGGTGCGGGATGAAAAGCTCAAGGTGCTCCGCTGCCTGCATCCCATGGATAATGCCGAGATCAAAGCCAATACTGTTCGTGGCCAGTACGGTTCAGGCGCAGTGGATGGCAAGCCGGTTGTTGGCTACTGCGAAGAGAGCGGTGCTGCACCCACATCAAACACTGAAACCTTTGTCGCTATCAAGGCCAGCATTGATAACTGGCGCTGGGCCGGCGTGCCTTTTTACCTGCGGACCGGCAAGCGGTTGCCAAAAAGATATTCAGAGATTGTTATCCAGTTTAAGGACGTTCCCCATTCCATCTTTGGTAACGTCGGAACCGGTTCCTCAAATGATCTGATCATTCGTCTGCAACCGGACGAGGGAATCAGGTTGCATGTCATGAACAAGGTGCCAGGCCTCGACGTATCCATGCCGCTGCAGGAAGTCACATTGAACCTGTCATTCTCCCAGGCCTTTGAAAGCCGGCGAGTGCCGGAGGCCTACGAACGGTTGCTGTTTGATGTCATTCGCAACAATCCCACCCTGTTCGTGCGTTCTGATGAGGTAGAGCAAGCCTGGCGCTGGGTTGACCAGATTCGCGCAGGCTGGGAAAGAAACAACATGCGACCGGAGTTCTATACTGCCGGTAGCCAGGGGCCATCACAGTCGATCGGATTGGTGGCCAGGGAAGGACGCAGTTGGCACGAGTTCCGGTAAGATGAGTTATAACATTAATTCGTTTGAGACCAACGCCCACCTGGTCGAGTCCTTGTCTGAGGATATTGCCGCCCACTTGCGGGATGCAATTAAAAGTCGGGGTGGCGCCTCGCTCGCGGTATCCGGAGGCTCAACACCGATATCCCTGTTCAAGCAGTTGTCAATACTGGATGTTCCCTGGGACAAGGTCTGGATTACCCTGGTGGACGAGCGCTGGGTCAATGCTGATCACGCTGATTCCAATGCCCGTTTGGTGCAGCAGCACCTGCTGACCAATCGCGCCGTGTATGCCCATTTCATTCCGATGAAACTGGATTCTGACAGCCCTTTTGGCTCCGAAAAGGCGCTGGAGGCGCTGCTGGCGCCTCTGCCCAAACCATTTGACGTAATAATTCTGGGTATGGGCGGTGATGGCCACACGGCCTCATTTTTCCCCGGCGCCGAGACCCTCGGTATCGCCCTGGACATGGAAAATCCCGCTCTCTGCGCGGCGGTGCAACCGCTGACGGCGCCCCACGACCGCATGACCCTCACTCTGAAAACCCTGTTACAGGCCCGGCATCTGGTCTTACATATCGTCGGCGATAGCAAGTGGCAGGTGTTACAGGAAGCTATTGAGGATGGTCCGGCTGAAATTCTGCCGGTTCGCGCGGTAATACACCAAAAGCAATCTCCACTAACCATTTTTTACGCGGCTCAGGAGTGAGACATTCATGAATACCGTTATCGAGCAAGTCACCGCCAAGTTGCGGGAGCGTAGCAAGGCGACCCGGCAGGATTACCTGGATCGAATGAAGCGAACCCAGGATCAGGACCCTCCGAAAAGGCGCCTGTCCTGCGGAAATCTGGCTCATGCTTACGCCGCCTGCGGCGAGGAGGAGAAGCAGACCATTCGCCTGATGCAGAGCGCCAACCTGGGTATCGTCACCTCTTACAACGATATGCTTTCCGCGCATCAGCCCATGGTGTCCTATCCCGACCTGATCAAGCAGGTAGCACGCCAGCATGGCAGCACGGCCCAGGTAGCCGGTGGTGTGCCAGCCATGTGCGATGGCGTAACCCAGGGACAGGCGGGCATGGAACTCAGCCTGTTCAGTCGCGATGTCATCGCCCTGGCTACGGCAGTCAGCCTCAGCCACAATTTGTTTGACGGTGTTCTCTGTTTGGGTGTCTGCGACAAAATCGTCCCTGGCATGGTGATCGGGTCTCTGCAATTTGGTCATCTGCCAGTGGGTTTTATCCCCGCCGGACCCATGCCCACGGGTATTCCCAACAAGGAGAAAGCCTCTGTTCGCCAGCGCTACGCCGAGGGCAAGGCCAACCGCGACGAATTGCTGGCCGCCGAATCCGCTTCTTACCACAGTCCCGGCACCTGTACCTTCTATGGCACCGCCAATAGCAACCAGGTGCTGGTGGAGATGATGGGTATTCAACTGCCCGGATCTTCTTTCATCAATCCTGAGGATCCCCTGCGGGATGCTCTGACCCGGGAAACCGTGCTCCGGGTTATCAGCCAGAGCCATGGCGGTTCAAGCTATACACCCATGTATGAGGTGGTCAACGAGGCATCCATTATCAACGCCGTAGTTGCCCTTCTGGCAACGGGTGGTTCCACAAATCACACGATGCATATGGTCGCCATGGCCAAGTCTGCGGGTATCGATCTCACCTGGAAGGACATGGATGATCTTTCCCGTGTCGTACCCTTGCTGGCAAGGGTCTATCCCAATGGCGAAGCAGATATCAATGCTTTTCAGCAGGCTGGCGGTATGGCTTACCTGGTCCGCGAGCTGCGGGGCGCCGGGCTCCTTAACGAGCAAGTGGTCAATCTCATGGGAGAGGGGCTGGATTCTTACGAACTGGCGCCCGAACTCGATGAGCAGGGCGGTGCGGTATGGCGCAATAACGTCATGACATCTTCCCTGCCGGACGTGCTGGCCCCGGCCTCTATGCCCTTTGACAAGGAAGGTGGCCTGCGTCGCCTGGCCGGCAATCTCGGTGAAGGCGTGATCAAGGTTTCTGCGGTCAAGGCCCCGCATCGTGAGGTCAAGGCTCCCTGCAAGATCTTCCACTCCCAGGATCAGTTGCAAAAAGCCTTCGAGGCCGGTGAAATGAACCGGGACATCGTTGCCGTGGTGCTGTTCCAGGGCCCAATGGCCAACGGAATGCCCGAGTTACACAAGATGACGCCCTATCTCGGCGTTCTGCAGGACAAGGGTTACAAGGTGGCCCTGGTTACAGACGGCCGTATGTCCGGGGCATCCGGCAAGGTGCCGGCGGCCATTCACATGTCTCCGGAAGCAATGGATGGCGGCCCGCTGGGGAAACTGCGGGACGGCGATATCGTCCACCTCGATGCCAACAATGGTTCCCTGCAGGCACTGGTGGATGAGCAGGAGTGGCAAGCCCGGGAACAAACGCCAGCCTACATCGAGGACAACACCCTCGGTCGCAATTTGTTTGCGTCATTGCGCGCTTCCGTCAATGGCGCTCGATCAGGAGCTACCATTTTCCATGACTAGCACACTTCATATCGTGGGTGACATCGGCGGCACCAATGCCCGGTTTGCCCGGGTGGGTGCCAAACGAAACAAACTGGCCGGCGTTCGTGTATTGCCCTGTGCCGATTACCCCAATCTGGGGGAGGCACTTCAGGCCTATATGGAGGCTGAGACGATAAAGGATGTAGGGCAAATCTGCCTGGCAGTGGCGGGTCCGGTGGAGTCAGACGTGATTGACCTGCCCAACAATCACTGGAAATTCAGTATCTCCAGTCTGCAGGAACGGTTCGCAGTATCGTTGAAAGTCATTAATGATTTCACTGCCCAGGCCCTGTGTATTCCCCTGCTTGAAGACAACGAACTGACCTGGGTCGGCTCGCCACGACCCAAGGGTGGACACCGGGATAACAGCCGCGTCAGGGCCGTAATGGGTCCGGGCACCGGACTCGGCGTTGCCGCCACCATGCCTTCCGGCGAGGTGGTGCCATCCGAGGGCGGTCATGTTGCCTTTGCGCCAGTCAACCAGCACGAAATGGATCTGCTGAAGACCATGTGGGGTCGCTTCAACCGGGTCTCGGTGGAACGGTTTCTGTCCGGATCGGGTCTTGCCAATCTCTACTGGGCCAATTCCCGATTGCAAGGGAAGGGAGGAGAACTGGAGCCGCCATTGATAGTGGCTGGCGCCCTGGGCAATGATCCGATGTGTCACCAGGCACTGGACGATTTTTGCTCCATTCTCGGGTCGGTTGCCGGGGATGTGGCCATGGCAATGGGAGCAACCGGCGGGGTCTATCTGTCAGGGGGCATCCTGCCCAGAATCAAGGACTATTTTCTGGCGAGCAATTTCAGGAACCGCTTTGAAGACAAAGGACGTTTTCACGAATACTGTCAGCAAATTCCCGTGGCCATGGTGCTGGCAGAACATCCCGGACTCCTGGGTTGTGCCGCCGCGTTGGAACCCTGATTTTTTATCAATATAAAAACGTGAGGATAGAACTGTGACAACGATGCTGCAAAGAATGCAAAGTGCAAAAGTCCTGCCGGTGGTGCTGGTCGAAACGGTAGATTCAGCGATCAAGCTGGCTGAAGCCCTGAAACGCGGGGGAATCAAGACTGTCGAGATAACCCTGCGCACCGCCTGTGCCCTCGATGCCATGAAAGCCGTCAAGGAGGCGGTGCCCGATGTGGTTGTCTGTGCCGGCACTATCCTCAAGCAGTCCGATCTGGACGACGTGGCCAAGATCGGGGTCGATTTTGCTGTCAGCCCGGGCATGACCGTCAATCTGATCAAACACGCCCAGGAGATCGGTATGCCTTTCTTGCCCGGGCTGTCCACCCCCAGTGAAATGATGGCTGGCATGGAACTGGGTCTCGATTGTTTCAAGCTGTTTCCCGCCACTGCTGTCGGCGGCTATAACCTGTTAAAGGCGCTAGCCAGTCCTCTCGCCGGCATCAATTTCTGTCCCACCGGTGGGCTCAACCCGGATAACTACACAGATTTTCTGGCACTGCCCAACGTCGCCTGCATCGGCGGATCCTGGATGGCGAGCCCCGAGCTGATAAACGCCGGCGAGTGGGACAAGATCGAGGAAATTGCCCGCCAGACCATGTCCCGAATCGACTGATTTTATTGCCATTCCCGGCTCGGCGGCTGCGGCCGCCGCGAGGACTCCCTGATGGATAAACTTGAGAAGTTTCTCAGCCTCCAGGGTGTTGCTCCGGAGTATTACAATTATTCCGGACAGCTTACCCCTGTCAGGCTCGAGGATCGGGCACACCTGCTGGAAGCCTGCGGTTACAGTCTGTTCGATGAGCAGAAGTTGAACGACTATATTTTCGAACTGGATGCCAGGCCCTGGCAGACATGGTTGCCCCCCGCCTCCATCCTGACCGAGGGTCAAAACAGCCATGTCGAGGTGCGCATCCATCCTGATGACTATTACACCCGGTTTGATTGGTTTGTCGAAACCGAGCAACACCAGCACTTCAATGGCAGCTTTGTACCTGGCGATCTCGAGGAGACAGGAAACTACTACGTTGGATCAGACCGGTATTTCGCCGTTAAAGTGGACCTTGGGGAACTGCCAACCGGCTATCATGTTTTGACCCTGAGGGCTAATGACCTGGAGCAGCAGGCACGCCTGATTGTTGCGCCACCCCGTTGCTGGGGCTTTGGCGAAGAAAAGATCTGGGGCTTTACCTGCCAGGTCTATACGTTGCGGTCAGCACGAAACTGGGGTGTCGGTGATTTTACCGATCTGCAGGAGTTGATACGGCTGTCGGCTGCCGCTGGCGCTGACCTGATCGGTATCAACCCCCTGCATGCGTCCCTCGATTTTTCCCAGGAACAGATCAGCCCGTACAGCCCGTCAGACCGGTTGCGACTGGACCCCATTTATATCGACCCCGAAGCGGAAGCGGATTACCAGGACAACCCGCAGCTGAACAAGAGGGCCTCTGATGGCAGTTGGAAGAGACGGCTGAAGGATTTGCGTAAAACGCCGTTTGTCGACTACACGGCAGTGAGCCGATTGAAGTACGAAGTTTTTGAGGAAATGTACCGTTTTTTCAGAATTCACCATCTGGAGGCCGGTACTTCAAGAGCCCGGGATTTCGCCCGCTTTATCGAGAGCCAGGGATTACCTTTACAGCAGTTTGCCACATTTGAAGCCGATCGGGCCCCTGGTCGGGGGATGCCGGGAGACTCAGGCCTCTATCTCTATCTTCAGTGGCTAGCCGATCGACAGCTGGAAAAATGCAACAAGCTGGCTGAAGAGGTGGGCATGAAAATTGGTCTCATGCGCGATCTTGCGGTGGGTGCCCAGGGTGGGGGTGCCGAAGTACAGGGTAACCTGGAGCTGTTCTGTCCAAGGGTTAACTTCGGTGCGCCGGCCGATCCTCTGGGACCCCTCGGGCAGGACTGGGGATTGCCTCCGCCGAACCCGGTAATTTTGAAAAAGCAGGGCTACAGCCATTTTATCGGCTTGTTACAGACCAATATGGCCCATTGCGGGGCCTTGCGCATCGATCATGCCATGGCACTGATGCGATTATGGTGGTGTCCGCAGGATCGACCTTCCAGCCAGGGTGCTTATGTCTACTACCCCTTCAAGGCGTTGCTGGCTATTCTCTGCCTGGAGAGCCACCGCAACCAGTGTGCGGTAGTCGGTGAGGACCTGGGTGTGGTCCCCGATGACTTTCGAGCCTACCTGCATGGGGCCGGGGTGTTGTCCAACAAGATGTTTTATTTTGAACACTACGATGGCTGGCATTTCAAGCTGCCCTGGGACCATGAGCCACAGGCGATGTTGATGATCACCAATCATGACGTGCCGACATTGGCAGGCTGGTGGAACCGGGCTGATCTTTCCCTGCGGAGAAAGCTGGGTTTGATTGGTTCCGATCAGGAATTTCAGGAGCAGAATAACCTTCGGGACGGCCAAAAACTGGAAGTGTTGAACTGGCTCGAAAAACAGCATTTGTTGCCGGGGCCCTATGGAGACAAGAATGTTGACCGGCCGCTGGACGAGGCCCTGTGCGGGGCCATTCT
>QJWQ01000081.1 GCA_003235325.1 Gammaproteobacteria bacterium
GGCAGCGCTGAGGGGATTGATGGCCCTTTCAAACGAGCAATGCCGAATCCCTTGCTGCGTCTGGAGCAGGGGCCGGTTGCGAGTGTGGATGATTGAATGCAGACGATTGCCGATATTGACAAGTGCCCAGCCGGCAAAGTCATTGTGCTAGACAAATTTAAAGTCAGGCACCATTTCTGGTTTATCCCCCGGATCTTTGTATTGATGCTGGTCCCCATTGATTCTGACTGTACTACTATGGCGGCATGTTCCGACAAAGCAATTTTCTATCGAGCCTGACCCGATGGCAGTCTGTGATGCTGCTGGTCGCTGTCATTCTGGGATTGCCACCGGCCCAGGCCGCCGAGGTTGACAGTTACACCGACCGCCAGTTGCCACTTCGAGACGCCAGGTACGCACTGGAAGCCCGATTCAACCGGGCCTTGGCTGCAGGCGTAGTCGAAGCCAATCGAAACGACGAGGGTTGTGACCGGGAAACACTTTACGATTCTGTCCAGGAAGCCCTGGCGTCGCCGTTTATCGGCCACCAGATTGCGACCGACCTCGACCAGGATACAGGGCTGGATCGGTTGCAGGTTACCCGTGAGCAGTCGATCTACCGGGACCTGGGATGGCTCGACAATCCGAGTGTTCATCTCAAGGACCTGGTGGCCCTGGTGCGGGTTGGTGATACCCGGTTGGGCGTTGACAAATTCGGCCATTTTTTTGTCGAGGGCTGGAGTTTCTTCGAGAAGGCATTCCTCAAGGGCAAGGGCATTGACGACGCCATCGACTGGGGGGAGTTTACCGAGCGGACCTATTTCGGCAACTACACCACTGGCATCTATTCCTACGCCGACCTGGTGGCAAACTTCGAGGGTATGCGATTCTGGCTGCGTCTGACCGGCGGCTCTGTCGACCCCATTGACGATGGCTGGCTTGCCAATCGCCCCTATGTCTCCTGCCACCGCCGGTTCTGGCTATTTGGCGAACGTCGCTGGTACCTCTCCCGCAAGCTGCGCCTGGCGGACTATGTCACACCGGTATGGGACGAGGCAGTGAACTGCTCGGCTTTTCGAAATTCAGAGATCGAGGCCTGGGTACAGCAACGCATTGCCGGCCTGGGCAAAGCCACAGGCGTCGATTACAGCTGTTCGATGATGCCGGCTGCCTGCACAGCGGCCCGCCAGCGCTATGGGGACTATGCCCCGCATCTGCTGCACCCGTCATGCCTTGCGGCGACAGGGAGCCACCTTCCTCAATAACGCAGGTCCGCAATTACAGTGAAAAATTCGATAGACCATACCGGGGGTCAACCATGAGACCGACGGTCATATCCCTTTCAGTTGCCACGATGGACAGGATCTGGTTGCGCAACCTGTTGGTCATGATGGTAAGCCCCCGTCCTACCTGCTCTGAAGTGCTCGAAAAGCGCCAGGGGCTGTATTGGTCATTATCATTATTAACTCGGCAAGCTTTTATGCAGGGTTAATGCGGTACATGGATGTGCCGCCATTGGCCGCAGGCCAATGCAAGCCCTTAAAATACAAGGTACTTCGCACAGTTGCGCCAGTATTTTAAGGGCGTGCAGCTAAATGGGCAGGACGCCTATTGAGTCGCCGGGTTAATAGTAGGTTAACACAGGCCAACGGTAACAGGTCTCGAGCGGACTGAAGCTGATCGCGCCGGTCAATGGCCCTTTTTCTTGTTGATCAGATCCAGCGCGCCCATGGCGAAGGCCGAGAGGACAAAAGTCAGGTGAATCACCACGTACCAGAGCAATTTGTCGTTGGCAATATTCTGGGCATTCATGAAAATCTTCAGCAGGTGGATGCTGGATATGGCGACGATACTGGCGGCGATCTTCATTTTCAGTGAAGAAGTGTCCATGGTGCCGAGCCAGCTCAGCTTTTCATCACTCTCGGCAATGTCCAGTTGCGAGACGAAATTTTCATAGCCACTCATCATTACCATCACGATCAGGCCGCCGACCATGGCCATGTCGATCAGGGACAACACCACCAGAACCATGTCGGCTTCTTTCATTTGCAGAATGAGTGGCAGCATGTGAAAGATTTCCTGAAAAAACTTGATGGCCAGGGCCACCAGCGCCAGTGACAGGCCGAGATAGATGGGTGCCAGCAACCAGCGGGAACGGTACATGGTCTTTTCAATGGTAATTTCCAGGTTTTTCATCGATTCAGGTTCCAGATGGGGGCGAGAGGTTCAAGAGAATGTGAGCGGATACCACAACCGCTCTATGTCTGGGTTCGATAACCTTTTTTCAAGACACCGCCCTGAACAAACCCCGGTGATGCTGCGGGCCAGATGGCCTGCCGCCGGGAGCTGAGGGTTGGCGGCAGCAAGACCATTATTCGAGTCCATACCGCCTATGATCGCCATGGATTACGCCCATTCACTTCTTAAAAAGCCCATTTAAATCACATTTCAGTCTAGATTGATCCGGGAAAAATTTGGCCATCGCCCGTTTTTATATCTATAAATAATAATGGTCGCCGAAATTTTTGTTAAATCAAGTATAAAGAGGGGGGACGCATGTCGAAATTCAGACAGCAAAAGCCATTCACCTCAACACCGGTTTACGGATGTAGAAGGTTGATTTCTGCCTGCGTGGCGTTGTCAGCATTGGGCGGTGCCGGTCAGGTAACGGCTGCTGAAAACCAATATGTCGATGAAATTCTTACCCTGGGCTCGCGCACACCGGGACGTTCGGCGGTGGATATGCCGGTCCCGGTGGACACCCTCGACGCCGAAGCTCTGAAAAGAACCGGCCAGACCGAGGTGGGGCGGATGTTGCAGGCCCTGGCGCCTTCCTTCAATTTTTCCAGTTCATCCATCAGCGATGGCACCGATGCTCTGCGCCCCGCGACCCTGCGCGGCCTGGGCCCCGACCAGACACTGGTGCTGATCAATGGCAAGCGACGTCATCAGGCGTCGCTGATTCATATAAATACCTCGGTGGGGCGGGGTACGGCGGGTGTTGACATGAATGCCGTTCCGGGGGCGTCAATCAAGAGAATCGAGGTGTTGCGAGACGGTGCGGCTGCCCAGTACGGTTCTGATGCCATCGCCGGGGTGATTAATATCGTTCTCAACGACAGTGCCGACGACGGCGGCATCAGCGTCTCCACCGGGGAATACTCCGAGGGGGATGGCCACACCGACAACCTGGATCTCACCAAGGGCCTGGCCCTGGGCGAATCCGGGTATCTGAATGTGACCCTGAATTATCGCGAGCGCGGCAACACCAACCGTTCCGGCCTGCACGGCTCCTGCCAGTTTCCTGGCTGTGTCGATACCGACAACGACGGCATTCGGGAGCCGGGGGACCCCAGGGAAGTGACGGCACCGCGACGGACCTTTCGCATCGGCGACGCCGACTCGGAGCAACTGGCATTGGTTCTGAATTCGGCCTTTGATGTCGGCGACGGCGAACTGTACGGTTTCATCACCTATTCCAGTCGCGACAACGAATCCGCGGCTTTCTTTCGCCACAATGCCAATACCGGTGGCAATGCCCCCCTGGCTGACGGTGACGCCACCATACCGGCTGGCTTTCTGCCCATCATTGCCTCAAGCATCGACGACCTGTCCTTCAATGTCGGTTATCGCCGGGAGTTTGACAACGGCGCCACCATCGATCTGTCCTACACCGATGGCGAGAACCGGATCGACTACACCACCAAGGATTCCATCAACTCGTCCTTTGCCAACGATCTGCGTTTTGACAGCGGCCTGAGTTCCGAGGAAATTCGCGCCACTATTCCCAGAAGCGCCTTTGCCTACGGCCTGGAACTGGCATTGCAGACCATCAACCTGGATTACACCCAGACCTATGACAAGCTGTCTATTGCCATGGGGGCGGAATTGCGCACCGATGAGTACAAGATTATTCCGGGCGAGGAATACTCCTGGAGAGATTACGATACGGTCGACGGTGTCAGCCTTTATCCGGTTGACCGCGACGCCGGTATTCAGGGCTTTCCGGGTATTGCCCCGGAGTCCAGTGTCGATGAGTCCCGGGATGTCGTCTCATTTTACCTCGACAGCGAATACCAGATCAGTGACGCCGCCCTGGTGAGTGCTGCTGTCCGCTACGACGACTACGACGGCTTTGGTGACACCACCAATTTCAAGCTGGCGGGAAATTACGCCATTACCGAGACTGTGCGCCTGCGAGGCGCTCTCAGTACCGGCTTCAGGGCCCCCTCCATGCAGCAGCTTTATTTCAATAATCTCAGCACCCAGTTTGTCTCCATTGGTGGCGTTCTGGTGGCCCAGCAAGTGGGTACTTTCAGAAATGACAGTACCCTGGCCCAGGCGATTGGTATTCCGGCACTCAAGGAGGAGGAATCCACCAATTACAGCCTGGGGGTAATCCTGACGCCCCTGAATGGACTGACCATGACCCTGGACTATTACGCCATCGATATCAATGACCGGATTGTCATCAGCAACCGGCTGGGCACCGGCCTGTCGCCGACGCTGGATAATGCCCTGAACTCCGCGGGTGCCGCTGCCGGGCAGTTCTTCCTCAATGGCGCCGATACCGAAACCCGGGGTTTTGACCTGGTGGCCAGCTACTCCGGTATTGAACTGGCTGACGGCGACCTGGATATCGTTCTGGCGGCAAACGTCACCAAAACCGACGTGACCAAGCTGTTCACGCCGGAAGGCAGTGGCCTCGCCACCCTGACCACCGACCAGGTATTCAGCAGCCAGGATATTTCCATTATCGAGGAGTGGCAGCCCAAAGACCGGGTCAGCCTTACCGGCAATTACACCCGGGGTTCCTTGAGTGTCGTTTTGGCCTTTAATCGCTACGGCGAGTACACCGTCACCGACGGCGATACCCAGACCTACGGCGCTGAAATTCTCACCGATCTGCGCATTGGCTATGACGCCACCGACAGCCTCGCTTTCCACATCGGCGCCAATAACCTGTTTGATGTCTACCCGGATGAAAACAAGATCGGCAATACCCGGGACGGGGCCATTGAAAACGGTCCGGACGGCGAAATCATCGTCGACAGTCCCGGGGTCTTTAAATACTCCCGTCGATCTGCCCCATTCGGCTTTAACGGCGCTTATTTTTACGGCGGTGTTAAATACAGCTTTTGATAGCCGAACCGCGTCCCGGAGAAAATGGCGCTCACTGCAGCGCCATTTTCTTTATGACCAGAAAAACTGCTGCCGAATCTGCACCAGCATCAGGTAGCCGAACAGCAACAGGCAGACCACCAATAAAATCCTGGCCAATGGCCCATTGCGGTAAGCCCGCAGCCAGTGGCTTTTGCCGTTCATATAAAGCAGCAGCGCCGCCACCAGCGGCATAAAGAATGCCCCGGTGACTGCATACAGCACGACCACCCAGACCGGGCGATCCAGGATCAACATCAGCATCGGCAGCAAGGCCAGGTAGATCAGGTAAGTGCGGTAGGCCGGACTGCTGGTGATGCTGTCGCTGGCGACGGCCCCGGCCTCAGGGTTTCGGAAGTGGTAAAAGAAGTTGCCGAACAGGTAGGGTACCCCGTGCCAGACGCCGATCATCGAACTGAACACTGCGCCCCAGAATCCCAGCAGGAAAACCCATTTGCCGATATCGCCCACCGCGGATTGCAGGTGGTTCGCTACCGCCAGGGCCATATTGTTGCCCGCCACCACCTCGGGTTTGACCCCGGCCGAGACCAGTATAATGGCGACACCGAACAGGGCGGTGAGGCCGTAGGCCAGGCCCAGGTCGGTTCTGGCGGTGGCCAGGTCCCGCACACCGGTCCAGCCGGCTTCTTTCATCCAGTAGCCGTAGCTCATGATAGTGACACTGCCGCCGACGCCGCCGATGATGCCCAGCACATAGGCCAGGCTGTGGTCGGGCAGGGACGGCAGCACCAGGCCCCGAAGGATCTCTGCCGGCGGCGGCATCACAATAGCGGCGCAGAGCAGGACTGTGACAAACATCAGACCGATAAACAGCTTCATCAGGGTTTCCAGCAACCGGTAGCCGCCCGCCAGAACGATGATCGCCGCCGCGATGGAATGCAAAATGCCCCAGGCGGCAACGGAAAGCGACGGAAACACGGCGTGGGCCGCCAGTCCGGTGGCCGCCATCAGGGCAGCGGCCACCACGAAGGTCCAGATCAGCAGATAGACCAGGAAATACCAGGAAATGAAGCGGGGCAGGTGGTCGATCCAGCCCTCCAGCAGGGTTTTACCGGTCACCAGTTGCCAGCGGGCAATGCCCTCGTTGAGGGCATATTTGAGGATAGCGCCGAGGATCACCGCCCAGAGCAGGGCCGTGCCAAATCTGGCTCCCGCCACCGAGGCGGCGATGATGTCGCCGGCGCCCAGGCCGGTGGCGGCAACGATAATGCCGGGACCGGTTTTTTGCAAAATATCGAGGAATTTCATCGGCGGAGGGGATTCCAGCTGTCGGGCCCGGTGATCTTAACCGATACCTGGTTATCCGGCGAATGGCCTGGCCCCCGGTTCCGCTTTAGTCACTTCACAGCCCCGGGTCTGGCCCAAGGTGCCGACTCCCTGTACAGGCATCGGCCAAAAATTCGCTTCTCGGCGTTGCTCGTCGCTCATTTGAAGTAACTCATTAGAGTCGCCAAAGTACCCTCTTCACGCCTTGATTGGTGATTTTCAAACACGGCAACGGCCATCCAATCAGTGTTGACAGGCCCTGGTACTAACAGGCCCTGGTTGCCAGGGATCAGCCCGATAACTATTGTTTGAGTCGGCTTGGGTCTGAGCCGGCACCTATCCAGGCCGACATGTGATCAAGCCGGCATGCCTTGCGATCCGTCTTTTTTGGCTCCAAACTCTCTGGTTCGTCAGGTGCCCGGGTACTTCAAGGGCGCTCAGGGAAAATTTATGGTTTTTAATGCCCCGGTTCGACTGCTTTTAATCACATATTGCCTGCTGTCGGCACAGGCTGTCAGGGTGGGTGCCGAGGAGCCGGTTCCGGTCGCGGTGGTCAACCCCGGCGTTGCCACGGTGGCCGATGAATTGCGACTGTCCGGCTCCCTCAGGGCGGAACATCAGGCCAGCCTGTCGCCGCGAGTCGATGGTCTTGTGGCCGAAGTGCTGGTGGATGCCGGCAGCCAGGTGAAACAGGGCGATGTGCTGCTGCGTCTGGATGACGACATCGCCAGACTGGCACAGGATGAAGCCCGGGCTGCCCGGGTCGAGGCAGAGGTGGCCATGACCGAGGCCCAGCGAGTGCTCGACGAGGCCCGGCGATTGCGACAGCAGAACCACATATCGGAGAGCGAGACCGCGGCGCGGCGGTCAGACCTGGCCCTGGCCAGGGCAGCGTATGAGGTGGCCCTGGCCAGGGAACGAACGGCAATGGAACAGGTGCAACGGCACCTGCTGCCGGCGCCCATGACAGGGGTAATCACGGTCAGGAACACCGAGGCCGGTGAATGGGTCAGCCGTGGTGACCCGGTGCTGGAACTGGTCGCCATCGAACCGGTGCGCCTCGATGTCATGGCGCCACAGGAACGTTTCCCCGAGATCAGTTCGGCGACACCGGTCGAGGTCCTGCCCGATGCCATGCCCGGTGCCCGGCTAAAGGGCCGAATCGCCGCCAGAGTGCCGGTGGGTGACGCCTCCGCGCGGGCTTTCCTGGTCCGAGTGGTTATCGACAATCCCCAGGTGACCCTGTTACCCGGCACATCCGCCACGGCTGTGTTCAGACTCAACCACAGCGATCTAAAACGCCTGGTGGTTCCCAGGGATGCGCTGTTGCGACAACCCGATGGCGGTTACAGCCTGTTCGTGGTCAGCGAGGGGCGCGCCGAGCGCCGTCCAGTACAGGTCGGCCGCGAAGGGCCGGAGGGCATCGTTATTCAGGAGGGTCTCGAGGCGGGAGAACCGGTGGTCATCCGGGGTAATGAAATCCTGCGCAGCGGTCAGTCCGTGCGCGTCGTTGACGGCCGCTAGGTTCAGGGCCGGTCCGTGTTCGCTGCTTTCGCCCGCAACGGCAAACTCCTCACAGTCGTGGTGCTGATTATCTGTGTGCTGGGCCTGGCGGCCGCTCTGCGCATCCCGGTGCAGATGATCCCTGACCTCGACGTGCGCACCATCACTGTCCGCACCGGCTGGCCCGGCGCCACGCCCCAGGACGTGGAAAAGGAAATCCTGATCGAACAGGAGCGGTACCTGCGTACACTGCCCAACCTGCGGCGGATGGAGTCCTTTGCTGACACCGGCAGCGCCACCATTGAGCTGGAATACCCCTTTGGTGTCGATATCAATGAGGCCCTGATCCGCGTTTCCAATGCGCTCAACCAGGTGCCGGGCTACCCGGAAAACGTCGATCAGCCGCAACTGTTCAGCAGTTCCTTTTCACAGAATGCCTTCCTGTATTTCATGGTGACCCCGGCGAAGGGCAATCCGTTAAATCTCGATATGGACATGCTCACCGATTTCACCGATGACTATATCCGCCCGCGCATGGAGCGGGTGCCGGGGGTGTCGCAGGTGGACCTGCGGGGCGGCGCCGAGCGGCAGATCCAGATCCATGTGGACCCGGCGCGGATGGCCCAGCGGGGCATTCAACTCACCGACGTGCGGGAGGCCATTCGCGGCCGCAACCGGGATCGCTCCGCGGGGGATATCGATGACGGCAAACGCCGCTACCTGATTCGCACCGTCGGCCGCTTTGCCGATCTGAGGGACCTGGAAGACCTGATCCTGGCCCATCACAACGACGCCGATATTCGCCTCAGGGATATCGCCGAGGTGCGCCTGGACCACTACGAGGTCCGCGGTCTCACCTACGTCGACGGCGAGCGCGGCATCAACCTGGCGGTGCGACGGGAGACCGGTTCCAACGTCATCGACATCAAGGAGAACATGCTGCGCACCGTCGATGTGCTGCGCCGGGAATTGCTGGAACCCAACGGCCTGCGCATGATCCTGATCGGAGACGACGTGCGCTACGTGCAGTCGTCGATCCGCAATGTGCTCACCAACCTGTGTCTCGGGGCACTGCTGGCCACGGCGGTCATGTTTCTGTTTCTGCGTTCGCCCCGGGCAACACTGATTGGTGTCATGGGCATTCCGGTCTGCACCATTGCCGCCTTTCTCGGACTTTTGCTGTTCGGGCGCACCATCAACGTCATTTCCCTGGCCGGCGTCGCCTTCGCCATTGGCATGACCGTCGACAATACCATCGTCGTGCTGGAAAACATCGAGCATGCCCGGCGCCGCGGTCTGACCATGCTCGATGCCGCGATCAAGGGGGTCAGTGAAGTCTGGCCGGCGGTGCTGGCTTCCAGCGCGACCACCGTGCTGGTGTTTGCCCCGGTGCTGTTTGTCGAGGAAGAGGCCGGACAACTCTACTCCGATATTGCCATCGCCATATCCGCCTCCATCCTGGTGTCGATGCTGTTCGCGGTGACGGTGGTTCCCGCCGCCTGCGTCCGCATCGGTTTTGGCAATGGCCGGATGGCGGCAGCCGGGGAATCGTCCGGGCCAATCCTTCGCGGTGTCGACTGGCTCACCGACAACCCCCGGCGGCGCGGTTACTGCATCGTTCTGACCCTGGTGGCGACCCTGGGTGCGGCCTGGTGGCTGATGCCGCCAGCCGAGTATTTGCCGGAAGGGGAGGAACCCAAGGCCTTCAGTTCCATGAAGGCGCCCCCGGGCTATAACCTGCAGGAAATGAGCCTTATCGGCGACGAAATTCGCGCTATTCTTTCCAGCGCTGTCGCAGCCGAACCGGAACTGTTTGAGCGCGGCGAAATGCCGATCCCGTCACTGAAGTACTATTCTC
Organism: Gammaproteobacteria bacterium; assembly: GCA_003235325.1. GTDB lineage: Bacteria > Pseudomonadota > Gammaproteobacteria > Pseudomonadales > Porticoccaceae > SZUA-272. Next base: position 9,788 of record QJWQ01000081.1, read on the forward strand.
TCCGGGTTTCCCCCGGCTCTCTCTGGGTCATGAGTGAACCCACCGATAACGGCGACATCCACAAGATGATGAATGCCCTCACCGACCTGTTTACCCGCTATCCGGGCATGCGCGGCTTCTCCGGGCGGGGTTCGATCATCTCCAGCAGTCAGGGTGGTACCCGGGCCGTCAACCTCGATATCGCCGGTCCCGACCTGGCCGGACTTTACAGCACTGCGGAGAACGCCTATCGCCGGGCCAGGGACCTGTTTGATCGGCCGCAGTTGGACTCCGAGCCCTCCAGTCTGTCCCTGGACCAGCCCCTGATCCAGATCAGACCGCGCTGGGAACGGCTGGCGGAAGTGGACTTTGATGCCGACGATTTTGGTTTTACCGTGGCTGCTCTCAGCGACGGTGCCTTTGTCGACGAATTTTTTATGGATGACGACAAGGTCGACATTTTTCTGTTCAGCAGCGCCGGGCAGCAGCAGGACCTGTCGGGCCTGGCGTCCTTGCCCATCCTGACCCCGACGGGTGCGGTGCTGCCCCTGGATGCGCTGGCCGATATCAACGAAACTGTTGACAGTGACAGCCTGAGACGGCTCGATGGTCGGCGCACCGTTACCCTGTTGATTATTCCGCCGAGAAACGTTGCCCTGGAAACCGCCGTGGCCAGGGTGCGCGGAAAAATGGTGCCTGAGATGCAGGCCGCCGGTGAAATTGCCCGGGGCGTCAGCCTGTCCATCTCCGGCGCCGCTGACCAGCTGGAGGCGACGCGCAGGTCGCTGTCAGGTAATTTTGTCATTTCCGTGGTGCTGATTTACCTGGTGCTGGTGGCCATTTTCTCCCACTGGGGTTACCCCCTGCTGATCCTGACCACGGTACCTCTGGGTATCTGCGGCGGAATCCTCGGCCTGGTGGCGGTGAACGGTAGCGGCAGCCTGTTGGCGACATTGGGGCTGCCCGGTTTTCACCAGTCCTTTGACATGATCACCATGCTCGGCTTTGTCATTCTGCTGGGTACCGTGGTCAACAACCCGATCCTCATCGTGCACCAGGCCAGAAAAAACCTCGACAATCGGGACATGAATGTACAGGCCGCGGTGCGGGCAGCCGTCGCTACCCGTTTGCGGCCGATCCTGATGTCGACCGTCACCACGGTATTCGGCCTGGCGCCACTGGTTCTGATTCCCGGCTCGGGCACCGAACTGTACCGTGGCGTGGGTATTGTGGTGATGGTGGGCATACTCTGTACCATGGTGGTGACGCTGAGCTTTCTGCCCTGCCTGCTGATCACCCTGCTCAACCCTGCACGGCAGTCCGGGCATCGGGCGCAATGAGGGCCTGCTTCAGGCTCCGGGGTTGCTGTTGACGTGATCGGCCAGCTGCCGAATCCGGTCCAGTTCTTCTGGCAGCAGCGGTGCCCTCTCGGCGCGGGTCAGGGCAATACCGGCAAAACGGACCGCGGCGGCATGCAGTCCCGGATGACCGAGGCAGGCGAGAAATCGCAATCCCTTGAGCAGGCGAACGACGACCTCGGCGGCACCGGCGCCGTCACGGGCAATGACGCTGAAGGCATCATCAAACATATCCTGTGGCGACAATACCGGCACGGTGACCCGACCACACTCGGCACCGCCTTTGTCATCCCGGTCGAGGGCTTTCTGCCACAGTGCGAACAGCCGGATCAGTGCGCCGAGAACTTCGATCGCCGTACCCGGATCGTTGACGGCGGGGGACAGTGCCTTGCCGGCGATCTCCGCCAGAACGATGAGACCAAAACGCGGATCTTCGTCAAACGTTCTGTCCTTGCCAATCAGGAATGCCTGCTCGATGGCGGAGACCTCGATCTGGCCCGGATCGGCTGACCCGGCAGTCAGCCAGGCCAGGGGGCGATGGGGCGTGACAAAGGTGCCGGGCATGGCCACCACGGTCACCCTCAGGTCATGCTTGTCGGCGCAGGCCTGTATGGCTGCAACATCCACCTGCTGCACGTAGCCGATGTTGTCTGTGTAGATCGCACGTCCGTTGACTTCAGGTGAAACCCCGGCGGGGACCTGCCTGACCGGCAGTGATTGTCGTGTTTTCATGGCCGCAGCGGCCGCCTCTTCAACTTTCAGAATAGTGGTGCCCAGGCGGCCGAGGCGGGCAATACGATCCACCCAGCGCACGAAGACGACAATGACAATGGCGAAGACCGCCAGTGTCAGCACAAAAAGGACGAAATGACCCGCGGCAGTATAAAGGCTGTTTTTTACGGCAATCAGCGCCAGGATGCTGAAAATAAAAGCGCCGACGAAAATCGACAGGGAGTTCTGGGTGACGTCATCGGCGACCACCAGGGGGAAAGAACGGGGCGTCGCCGTCGAACTGGCGGTGGCGTAGGCTGACACCATGGAGCCTACCGCCAGTGCGGCAATCACCAGCATGCTCGCCGACATGATCTTGAGCTGGGTTTCAATCGACTCCGGGGTTATCGCCGGAACCAGATGAGACAGGGCTGTCCTGTCGGCGAGGCTGGCAACAAACACCAGAAACACTGACAGAACAGACATTGCCAGAGGTTTGACCCACAATCGTTCCCTGACGCGGTTGAGGATAAAAATGAGGCGATTATTCATGGCCATGTAGTCCCGGATTCCATTTCAGTGCCCGCCCGCTGTCATGGCATCGGTGTTTCTCCGGCGTCACCATGACCCGCGCTCTTGTCTTCGAGTGTTCTGCCCCGGTATCAGCGCTGCGGCCACCGGCGTTCTGTTTTCATTTCGGACCGGGATTTTCGACAGCATAACAAGGCAAACCCAAGGCCGGGTTCCTATACTTTCCGGCAGTGAAAAAAATTTCCAGGAAAAGTCGTTGACACCGAGTGACATGAAAGAAAAGCCGGAATTGCCGGTGTCCACATTGCCGGCGACTGCAACGGGGGTCTGCCGCCGTGTCAGCCGAGCCTGCGCTGTTTAGTCGGCGGCGTTTTCTCGCCGCCGTCGGTACGGCCATGGTACTGCCTTCCGCGCTCGGCGCAACTATCGCTACCGAGCCGGCTGCGAGCGGCCATACTCGCGCCATTCCTGCCACCGGAGAACGCCTGCCAGTCATCGGCATGGGATCCTGGGGCACCTTCAATGTCGGTAGCGATGTCGGTCTG
>QJWQ01000033.1 GCA_003235325.1 Gammaproteobacteria bacterium
CCTGCCTATTTAGTCGCGCGCCATTAAAATACTGGCAGAATTGTGCGAAATTCCTTGTATTTTAATGGCTTGCATTGGCCTGCGGCCAATGGCGGCACGTCCGTGTGCCGCATTAACCCGGCATAAAAGCTCGCCGGGTTAATAGTATCGTTTCCCGAGCGGCTGCACCGCCCGGGTCAATTCGCTGACCATTCTGCAGAGTGATGTCAAAACGTGGTAGGAAGTCGAAAATGAATAATAAACTCAACAAGTTCATCTTTAGCCTGTTGATCCTGTTGCCCCTTTACGTTTGGGCGGCGAAAGATTCAGCAATGGAATGGACCAATCCGATCGTTCCGCAACGGGCTGACCCCCAGGTGTTTCTTCATGCCGACGGCTATTATTACCTGGCGGCCACCGTGCCGGAATACGACCGCATCGAAATCCGACGCGCGAAAACGCTCGGCGGCCTGTCCACCGCCAAGCCGACAGTGATCTGGCGCAAGCACGATAAAGGCGAAATGGGCGCGCACATCTGGGCCCCGGAAATCCACTTCATTGACGGCAAGTGGTATGTCTACTTCACGTCCGGACCTGCGGAAGACATCTGGAATATCCGGCTCTACACGCTTGAAACTTCTGACAGGAATCCGCTCACCGCCAAGTGGAAGGAGAACGGCAAACTCAAGCTCAACTGGGAGTCCTTCAGTCTGGATGCCACCACCTTTGCCCACAAGGGAAAGCGTTATCTGGTCTGGACGCAGCGCGGGGACGCCCCTTATGACGGCACCAATATCTACATAGCCGAGATGGACACGCCAACCTCGATTACCGGCAAGGCAGTGCTGCTCACTCACCCGGAACTCGAGTGGGAAACACGGGGTTACCGGGTCAACGAAGCGCCGGCGGTGATGATCCGCCATGGCAAGGTCTTCCTGACCTATTCCGCCAGCGCGACCGATGCCAACTACACCCTCGGCATGCTGACCGCGGACGAAAACGCGAATCTGCTCGATCCCAAGTCCTGGTTCAAATCGCAGCAGCCTGTTCTCAAGAGCAATCCGGAGACCAGCCAGTACGGGACGGGGCACAACTCCTTCACTATCACCCCGGACGGAAAGACGGACATCATTGTCTACCATTCCCGCAACTATGAAAAAATCGAGGGCAATTCCCTCTACAATCCGGACCGCGCCACTCGCGCCCAGGCAGTCAAGTGGACAACCGACGGCACGCCGGTATTCGGTGTGCCGGTTGCCGACGGGGAATACAGAATTCCATCCGATCTCACCGTTGCAGTATCTCCGCCAAAATCGGCCACCAACCCGATCATTACCGAGGTGTTCACGGCCGATCCGGCACCCATGGTCTACGACGACAGGGTTTACCTCTATGTCGGGCAGGACGAGGGAGATGGAAGAGGCTATCAGATGCCTCGCTGGCGTGTTTATTCCACCAGCGACATGGTCAACTGGAAAGACGAAGGGGCGCCGCTGAAACCTTCCGATTTTAAATGGTCGACCGGGGGCGATACCTCCTGGGCCGGGCACACCATTGAAAAAGACGGCAAGTTTTACTGGTATATCACCGTCGATCATGGTGAGACCAACGACAAGGCGATCGGGGTGGCCGTCGCAGACTCCCCGACCGGACCGTTCAAGGATGCGCGGGGCACGGCGCTGATCACCAACGCCATGACCAGGGCCACCCAGATCACCTGGGACGATATCGATCCGGCGGTGTTCATCGATGACGACGGTCAGGCATGGCTGTACTGGGGCAACCAGAAGTGCTATTACGCGAAACTCAAGGACAATATGATCGAACTCGACGGCGAAATCCACGTGGTACCGGACAGCGAGTTGGGGGGGCAATTTACTGAGGCGCCCTGGATACACAAGCGCGGCGATCTCTACTATCTCAGCTATGCGGCCGGATTTCCGGAAAAGACCGCCTATTCCATCTCAAAGAGCATAACCGGCCCCTGGGAATACAAGGGCCTTGTTGCCGAAGGCGCCCAGAACAGCAACACCATCCATCAGGGAATCATCAACTTCAGGGGCAAGGACTACTTCTTCTATCACAGTGGCATGATTCAGCACAACCAGGGCGCAGGGGCGGGGAAAAATGGCGGCGGAAGTTACCTCCGATCCGTCTGCGTCGACTACCTGTATTACAATCCCGACGGCACCATGAAGATTGTGGTTCAGACGACAAAGGGCGTCGCTCCTGCGGAATGAGGCGGCAGCCTGACCCATGCCAATCGGTGTCTGCAATCCTATTGTCGTAAGCAATATGTCACCGGTGATACTGGCCCGGACGGCGTGACAGACGAGACTGCACAATCCTGTTCGGTCTGTTCGTTTACCCTATTAAAATCAGCGTCGCTCCTGGCAAGCATCAGGGTATCTGCCTGGATCGGCATCACTGATGTCCGAATTTATGTAATTGCGGTTTTTAGCTTTTTGCGCCCGTTTTGCCGTTATTCTGTTTCCCGAGACCATCATAATTATCAATAACGATTGAGGTCTTCCTTGAATGTTCTCCGATTTACCCTGATTTTGCTCGCTCAGTTCCTGTCATCCTGCGGTGGTGGCGGCGGAGGCTCCGATTCTTCTTCAGGCTCTTCCTCGAACAATGGGGGTGGAGATAACGGCGGCACGGATAACGGAGGAACCGATAATGGAGAAACGGATAACGGGGCAGTGATAGTGGCTGAGCCTGTCTCCGACCGAACGGTAGCGTTCAGTACGGAAGATGAAGGCCTGAATAAAGCCGTCCCCCTTTGGGGCCTGGATACTGCATGGCCAAGCACGGAAAACATGCTCCGTGGGGTTAGATTCATGGGTAGCGAGCAAGTGGATCTTGTGCGTATTTCGTTTACACCTACTGCTCCTTTGGTTGCCGGCGCCCTGCAGGCAGATGAGTTGAATCTGTTAAACCAGCGAATCGGTATTGCAGAACTTGCCAGCCCTGCTGTTGATGTTGTGTTAAATGCGGATGCACCTGCGGTTGATGACTGGTTTAAGAATGTTGATGGCACGTTCAATGCCGCCAATTGGGCTCAACTGATAGACGTTACCAGGCAGCATGTCGAATCGCGCGGCCATAAAGTCGTCGCTGCCGCCCCTTTCAATGAACCCGATTACTGGGGCAGCACACAGGGCACCATGCAGGATTTCTACAATATTGCCGTAGAGCTTAGATCAGACCCGAATTTTGACGGCGTTCGTCTGACCGGGGGTAACACGCTGGATCCGGATTTTGCGCTCGATTGGTACAATTTTTTTAAAGACAAACTGGATGAGGGCAATACCCACCAGTTGGCAGGTGCATTTGACAGCTATGCCGGCTTTTTCGAACAGGTGGTTGCCGATGGTCATCGAGCCGTCAATGACGAGTTGCACAATGTCATGGAAGCCATGGTGGGTGTCGAATATGGCCTGCAAACAGGTATCTGGTGGGGCACAGCCGAACGTGCACGTGGTGAGTTTGTAAAAGCCAGTGACGGCAAGCGCCTGGGATATGCAGAACATCGCCCAAACTGGACTGCAGCATCAGTCTATCGGGCACCAAACGGAAAAGTGAAAGCATTTGGCGGCGCATCGGAGCGACAGGCCACAACAACGACCTACCGCTTTGTATCAAAGGATCGGGATGTGTTTTATAACGGTGTTGGCCCGAAGCGGCAATACACCATGATCATTGAAGGCGGCACAGGCTATCAGATAGACCAGCTTAATGCAGAATCTGTAGTGGATATTACCTGGGGCGAAGATATTCAACCGGTAGTCAACGGACGTTGCTTTCTGGTCAACAGGAACAGCGAACTGGCTCTGGAAGTCGCTCAAGCGGCGAGTGATGATGGCGCTAACGTACAACAGGGATTTTACGCGGGCGATCAAAATCAGTTGTGGGATTTTGCTCCGCTACCCCCGCGAAACGGTGGGGATTTCAGTTATTTCAAAGTGACCGCAACGCACAGTGGCA
>QJWQ01000186.1 GCA_003235325.1 Gammaproteobacteria bacterium
TATAACTCGAGGTATAACGAGGTATAACGAGGTATAAAAAGTACCGCCCCGTGAAGCTGTTGCCAGCCGGTCACCAGCGCCTGCCTCGCGAAGCGTATGAGCTTTCGCTGCCATTATGTCGACTATAATGAACACACTTACCAGGAAAAAACGCCGCGACAGGACGCCAACGACAGCCTGATCCGGCAGTTGGACGTGCCGGAAAAGATCAATAATCAGTTAAGAGGCACAGTATGAACACAGCAACAGCCATGCCGCCAAAACTCCCTGACGATATCCCGGGCGCTGTTCGGGCGATGAAGACTGAGCTTCGCCAGCATATGGGCGATGTTCAGGTGGTTTTTGATGAGGTTGCCGCTTTCATCACCAGCGAGGTCGAGGATATCGAACAGCGGCAGGCCAGCGGCGAGTCGGTGTGGCCGATCATCGACTATCGGGATATTGCCGCCGGCACTGTTCCCGCCACACAGATGGAGGAAGTCCGTCGCCGGGGCTGCGCCGTGGTCAGGGGGCATTTCCCCCGGGAAGCGGCACTGGACTGGGATCGCAGTCTCGTCGAGTATGTGGAGCGCAATGATTTCGACAACCAGTACCGGGGTCCCGGCGACAATTTCTTTGGCACCCTGACAGCATCGCGACCGGAAATTTACCCGATCTATTGGTCCAGGCCACAAATGGAGGCCCGGCAAAGCGAACAAATGGCGACCGTACAGTCCTTTCTCAACCATTTCTGGCATTATCGGTCCGAGGGCAAGGTGTGGTTCGACCCCGACAGCAACTGCCTGTACCCGGATCGCATCCGCCGACGCCCGCCGGGCACGACCTCTGGCGGGCTGGGTCCCCACACGGACTCGGGTGCCCTGGAGCGGTGGCTGCTCCCGGCCTACCAGCGAGTGTTCCGCCGTCTCTTCAGCGGCCATTTTGACGCCTATGATCCCTGGGACGCGGCTTACCGCACCGAGGTCTACGAATACGAAGGCGGTACCACGATGTGTTCAGCATTCCGGACCTTCCAGGGCTGGACGGCGTTGTCCGATATGGCAAACAATCAGGGTGTCCTCTTTACCGTGCCTATTCCCGCTGCCATGGCCTACATCCTGTTGCGGCCCTTGCTCGACGACGTCGCCGAACATGACCTTTGCGGCGTCTCGCCACGACTGGTTCTGCCGATCAGTGAACAGTGGCATTCGCTGTTACTGCGCGGCAAAACGCTGATCCCGGACGTCCAGGCAGGCGACTCGATCTGGTGGCACTGCGACATGATACACGGCGTGGAAAAAGTGACGGATCAACAGGGCTGGGGCAACGTCATGTATATTCCCGTCTCCCCCCTGTGCGAAAAGAACGCAGAGTATGCAGAGTCCTGCGCCCATCACTTCGAGCTTGGCGAATCACCCGATGACTTCCCCAGCGAGCACTACGAAAAGGACTGGCAGGGTCGGTTTATGCCGGCACAGTTGAATGAGCGCGGCAGGCAGTCCCTCTGTGCCGGTTAATCAGGACAGATAGGCCCGAATACTGGTACTGGTATCTCTACTGAACAGCAATCATCGGCGGTGAGACCGGCGGATGCCGCCATTGGCCGTAGGCCAATGCAAGCCCTCAAAATACAAGGAACTTCGCACCGTTCCGCGAGAATTTTCAGGGCGTGTAACTACATAGGCAGGAAGCCTATTTAGTTGCCGGGTCAATAATAGCAAGCCGGTTTCCTGTCCGCTCAAGGGGCTCGGAGGTCAGTGGGTGTTCCTGTCTTTTTGCAGCGCCAGATCATTGTGCCGTTGCGGGTAACCATCGAGGCTATGGTTGCCGAAGGCCAGCGCGTGGACGCTACAACCATGCTGACTATTGGCGATATCTCGGGGACCGGGACATGGATTTCCCGAAATTGGCCTTTTTAAAAGGCGAAATTCAGTAACAGTCGAAACATGATTTTCCATGCGATTATTCAGTAGGGGAGAACAGGGTGAAATTTCGAGGTAGCTGTCACTGCAAGGCAATACGGTTCGAGGTGGATTGCCCTGAAGCGATAGAAGTTGAAGACTGTAATTGCTCAATCTGCTCCAAAACCGGTTTTTTACACCTTATCGTACCGAAGAGCAGGTTCAGGCTGTTATCAGGGCAGGACAAGCTGCAGACTTACCAGTTCAATACCGGGGTGGCCAAACACACGTTTTGCCAGGTCTGTGGCATCAAGCCGTTTTATATTCCACGTTCGAATCCTGACGGGATTGATATCAATGTTCGCTGCCTCGATGAAAAGCCGGCGTCAATTACCGTAGTAAAATTCGATGGGCAAAACTGGGAGGATCATGCTCACAAAATTGCACACAAGAGCAAGGAAACCTAACAGCATAGCAACATGATAGCATGGCAACATAGCAGGGCTGACCAGAATGTCCATGGTCCACAATCCCGATATTTTTTAATGAGGCAACCTGTAAAAATGAGGCAACTTGTAAAAGTGCAGCGACAGGGGTCTCCGGCAATTTTCGGCAGTCCTGGTTGAAAAACCATGCACACAACTGAAAAGCCAATAGGGTTCTGGTCCGCTGTCTCAATGGGTATTGGGGCAATGGTTGGTGCCGGTATTTTTGCTCTGTTAGGCGAAGCCAGCGCCATCGCGGGAAGCGCTGTCTATATCTCATTTATAGTGGGGGGCATAGTCGCGCTGTCCAGTGCCTATTCTCTCGGTAAACTGGGCGCCACCTTTCCTTCCTCGGGGGGCATTATTGAGTATCTTTCACAATCCTACGGGATTGGCTTCTTCACCGGCACCATGAGTATCATGCTTTATTTCTCGGCCATTGTGTCCCTCAGTCTTATTGCCAAGGCATTTTCAAACTATGCCGTCACTTTTCTGCCGTCCGGTGCTTCTCCGCTTTGGCGCCCGGTTTTTTCCGCGGGAATCATTGTTCTTTTCGTTGTGATCAATCTTGAGGGAGCCAGGGATGTCGCGGTCCTGGAAAGGCTGACGGTTGGTCTGAAATTCGTTGTGCTCTGTTGCTTGTCCGTTGCCGGTATTCTGGTAATGAATCCCGATTTGCTGGCTCCGAGTCATTATCCGGCCAGCAGTCATATCCTTTACAGCCTCGCCGTCACCTTTTTTGCCTTCGAGGGATTTCGGGTGATAACCAACACGGCGGAGGACATGCCTGATCCATCAACGACATTGCCGAAAGCCATGATGGCTTCGGTCATATTTGTCATGCTGCTCTATGTCGCCATTTCGTTTTCCGTGTTTGGCAATTTGCCTGTGGATAAAGTCATCGAGGCCAGGGATTTTGCCCTGGCACAGGCCGCATTACCTGTATTTGGTCATGTTGGCTTTACCGTTGTGACGATTACAGCCTTGATTGCCACCGCGTCGGCCATCAATGCGAATCTTTATGCTGTGACCAATGTCACCTATCAACTGGCTAAAGAGGGTGAACTGCCGCAGGTATTCGGCGTGCCCATTGCTCACAGCCGGGAGGGTCTGGTGATCAGCGGAATACTGGTGATTGTACTGTCTCTTTTGTTCGATCTAACTGAAATTGCCGAGATCGGTGCTATCACCGTGCTGTTTGTCCATGCGATTACTCATATCGGACACCTGAAAATTATTACCAGAACCGGCGCTTCGTTTTTTCTGGTTTTAATTGCGACAATTCTTTGCCTGGCTGCGATGGTGTTGGCGCTGGTATATGTCACTGGAAAATCTAGCCAGGTCGGCCTTATTCTCCTCGGATTTCTATGCATTGCAGGAATCACGGAATTCTTTCTGCAGAAAATCTACAAACGGGAGGTCAAGCCGAGAATTCCAGGTTGAAATCAAATGTAACCCTTTATTAGGTCTCAAATGCACCCCTTAATGGCACGCTCCCGTGTCTTCAGATTCCATAGACTTATGTACGGACCTTATGTACGGATTTTATGGGCGGAGCTAATGAAGCGCTTGGGAAAGAACCTGTGGGCTAGTGCGCCCAGAC
>QJWQ01000043.1 GCA_003235325.1 Gammaproteobacteria bacterium
CTGCCTATTTAGTCGCGCGCCATTAAAATACTGGCAGAATTGTGCGAAATTCCTTGTATTTTAATGGCTTGCATTGGCCTGCGGCCAATGGCGGCACGTCCGTGTGCCGCATTAACCCGGCATAAAAGCTCGCCGGGTTAATAACCGGTCGCAGTACGGAACGCACCGATACCCGGGTGCTTCAGGTGCTCTACAGCTTTAGCTCGGACAAATTGCCAGTTTACATTGGTCAGCAGCTTGATGTGTTCATTGAAAGTGTTCCGGAACGTCAAGCGAAAGGGGGTTAGCCACTGTTTAATATCGCCTTGAAGATGCTGATGGGCGACCGCGCCAAATACCTGGGCCTGGTGATCGGCATTGCCTTCACCGCGTTTCTGGTGACCTTTGCCGTGTCCTATTTCGCCGGCTTTATGACCAGGGGATTTGCGCTGATAGCCGAGAACAGGGCTGCGGATATCTGGGTCATGGACCCGGCGGTGGCTTCGGTGGAACAAACCGTCAACATGCCCGACTGGGCACTTGCCCTGGTTCGCAGTGTTCCGGGAGTAAGGTATGCGACACCACTGTCCCTCGGCACCGTGGATGCCCGTCTTGCCAATGGCCGCTACCAGCCGTTTCAGGTGATTGGCGTTGACGATGCGACGTTCATCGGCGCACCGACAATACCGGATGGAACACCGCTATCAGCGCTGCACAGGTCGGACGCCATAATCGTTGACGACGGCGGCACCAGTGGCAAACTCAGTACACCTGAACGGCAGGAAGACCAGTGGCCAGCCGATGGCCCCCACCTGGGTGCACCATTGCGTGACCTGGCACCCGGCGATGAATTTTACGTCAACGACCATCGGGTCAGCGTCATCGGGCGCTCCCGGACCCTGCCCAGGTTTCCGCCGCGGCCTTTAATTTACACGACCCATGCGAATGCCATGCGTATCCTGCCGCCGGAGCACTATCGCCTGACTTTTGTGCTGGTGCGCGTAAATAGTGACGTGACGCCTGAAGACGTCGCCTTGCGCATTCAACGACGTACCGGCCTGCGAGCACGATCCTCGGCGGATTTCAAAGCGGACACAGTGCGATGGTATCTGGTGAATTCTGAAGACGTGGGAGACATCGGGGCAATGTTGACCCTGGCAATGACCGTCGGCTTTGGCGTTGCCGGCATCATGCTCTACATGTTCACCTATGAGAGTCTGAAACAGTATGCGGTGCTCAAGGCCATGGGCGCATCGACGGCGGTATTGTTGGCAATGGTGATGGGGCAGGCCGGATTATCTGCGGCCATTGGCACGGGGCTGGGGTTGGGGTTCTGCACCCTGATTGGTGAACTGGTTTCCCAGGCGGGATATCCGTTTCGCATGATGTGGTTTACGCCGCTGGCTGGCGGTCTCGGTGTATTGATCGTTAGCCTGACGGCGGCTGCTATCAGCATTCGGCCGGTTTTGCGATTGCAACCGGCGGTGGTGTTTGCGGGGCGCTAATGGCAGTGGAATCTATCGGACTTTTTTCGGAAGGCTTTTTGTTGTAGGTCCCGGGATTCCGCAAGCTGCAACCTTGTCGCCCCTGCAGGCGAAGTCCAGAATAATAACGGCACTGTCAATCAAGCCAGACGGGGAGTACAGCGTGGCCACTGACAACGACAAGGAATCCGGTTTTTCCCTGCTCAGGGAAGTTGAAGGCGCCGAGAAACTGTTTCTGGCCGGTCGACGCAGCCGTGAAGAGGATCTTGAAAGTGCTGTCATGATCTTTCTGGAATTTCTTCGTGGTTTCGAGAGTTTCAACTTCACCCAGCCCTGTGTCACCGTGTTCGGTTCGGCCCGTTTTCCGGAGCACCACGATTTTTACCAGATGGCGCGGGACATGGGTGCGGCTCTGGCCAAAGCGGGATATGCCGTAATGACCGGCGGCGGTCCCGGGTTGATGGAGGCCGCCAACCGCGGTTGCAGGGAGGCCGGCGGCCTGAGCCTCGGCTGCAACATTCGCCTGTCCCGGGAGCAGCAGCCCAATCCCTATCTGGACAAGATGTTTCGCTTTGAGCACTTCTTCGTGCGCAAGGTCATGCTGGTCAAGTACTCATCGGCATTCGTGGTCATGCCCGGCGGATTCGGCACCCTGGACGAAGCCTTTGAGGTGGCAACCCTGATCCAGACGGGCAAGCTGGAACGCTTCCCCATTGTCGGCATGGGCGGCGAATTCTGGACCGAATTGCGCAAATTCGCCCGGGATACGTTGCTGGGGTCGGGGGTGATCAGCAGGGAGGACATCAGCTTTGTCCATCCGGCCGAAACGGTGGAGGAGGCGATTAGAATCATCGAGGCCCGTTGAACCAGTGCGGTCAGCCAGATTGCCGACAGAGTTTTTCGATAGACTTTGCCGATAGTGAATGCCGATAGTGAATGCCGATAGACTGTGCCGATAGCGTTTGCGGACAGATTGCGCCGATAGAGAATGCCAATGGACAGTCACCGGGAATTTTTACCGAAAGGACGCGGTCGCACCAGAAACCAGCAAGTCAGCACCAGGCAGGCAAAAAGGCTGTAAGCGCCAATGAATAACCAGGGCGGGGCCTGGTAATAGAGCAGGGTTTGCAACCAGTGGCCGATAAAGGAACCGCTGTAGACGGCGCCGCCAGCCTCGGAGCGAAGGGCCATTTCCATCGTGGTCAGTGGGCAGATAACCCCCAGCCATGCCTGGGTAGTGACGACAGCAATGGCCAGCAGGTGTGCCCAGCGAAACCAGGGGCTGCGGACCCAGCGCCAGTCCCTGAAACCGCCGACAACGATTGCTATCAGGCCTGCGACGACAAAAATGACAAACAGGACATGCAGCAGCAAAACGATATCGGCGGCAATCAAGAGAAATTTTGACGATACCGGGCTGTTCAAGGCAGTAATCCGGGCCGGTGTTGCAGCCGCAATGGTCCGGCTCTTTGGCTAAGATCGGGAAAAACAAATCTTGCCGACAAGTGATGTCACCACGCCGATCAGGATCAGGATTATCGAAGGCCAGAAGGTCAGCATCGCCAGGATGCCAAAACCGACGGGATTCGGGTTGCTGTCTCCCATCAGGCGGCCAATGGCGACGGCAACCAAAAGCGGGCCGGTCCCGAGCACCAGGCCGGCAAGGCCCAGGCGTAACCAGGGGGAATTCGGAAACCGGGGACTGGCGGGCGGGCTCATCTGATGAATTCCGGCCGCTCGGTTAACCCTTGCCCAGCAGGGCGCCCAGAAGTCCACGGGCGATTTTTCTGCCAAGGCTGCTGCCGACACTGCGTACCATGCTTTTGACAAAGGCGTCGCCGGCAGATTGGCGACTGCCGGCAGTCCTTCTGCTGTTGGCCCTGGCTTTTTCAGCTTTCCCGGTTTTTTCAACCGTCTTCATGCGCTGTTCGGCCCGTTCCTGCAGTTTTTCATGGGCGGAAATGCGGTCTACCGGTTGTCGGTATTTATCGTTCAGCGGGTCGCTGCTGATCATGGCCTGGCGTTTGCCGGTATCCACCGGTCCGATTTGTGAACAGGGGGGGCGAATCAGGGTGCGTTGAACCATGGAGGGTACACCCCTTTCCTGCAGCACCGATACCAGGGCTTCTCCCACCTCCAGTTCGCCGATGACCCGGGCGGTGTCCAGCGCCGGGTTGGTTCGAAAGGATTGGGCCGCCACCTGCACCGCCTTGCGCTCCTTCGGGGTGTAGGCGCGCAGAGCATGCTGGATGCGGTTGCCCAGCTGCGACAGGATGGAATCCGGGATATCTCCCGGACTCTGGGAAATAAAATAGATGCCGACGCCTTTCGATCTGATCAGACGCACCACCTGTTCGACCTTTTCGACAAAGACCCTGGGAACGTTCCTGAACAACAGGTGGGCCTCGTCAAAAAAGAATACGGCTACCGGCTTTTCCTGATCGCCGACTTCCGGCAGATTTTCAAACAGTTCGGCCAGCAACCAGAGCAGAAAGCAGGTGTAGGTGGCCGGGTGCTGAATCAATGTCTGCGCATCGAGGATGTTGACGATGCCACGACCTTGCCCATCGCAGCGGATCAGGTCCGACAGTTCCAGAGCCGGCTCGCCGAAGTAGACATCACCGCCATCTCGTTCGATCATCAGCAGGCGTCGCAATATGGCATTGATGGATGCCCTGGACAGGCTGCCGTATTCACCTTTGAGGCTGGCGGTATTGTCGGCCAGGTGGTTGAGCGTTGTCTGCAGATCTGCCATGTCCAGCAGCAGCAACCCTTCCTCATCGGCAAAGTGAAAGGCCAAAGTCAGAATGCTTTCCTGGATCTCGTTCAGGTCCATCAGGCGGGCCATCAGTTGTGGCCCCATTTCCGAGATGGTCGCCCGCACCGGAATGCCCAGTTTGCCGTACAGGTCCCAGAAGGTGACCGGACACCCCCGAAAGGCAAAATCCTCGATGCCAATGCTGGCAATCCGCTGGTCGATTTTAGGGTGAGGTTTGCCCGGCACGCTGATCCCGGACATATCGCCCTTGACGTCCGCCAGAAATACCGGAACGCCGGCAGCGGAGAAGCCCTCGGCGAGAACCTGGACGGTGATGGTTTTACCGGTGCCCGTGGCGCCGGCTACCAGGCCGTGTCGGTTGGCATAGCTGAGATCTAATCTGACCTGCTCATCGGCAGCACCGATCAGTAAACCGGAAACCATGGCTGACTCCGTCAATTCGGTATCTCTGTTGGCGAGGCGCCAGTATAAATAAACTCCTGGCAAATGTTCGTTGTTTGCCGGCCGAGTAGCCATTTCTGCTGCAGTCGGGCAGAGGCCCTGGTTTCAAATCCGGCTGTTGTTTACCTCATCGCTTCAAATCAGACAGTCGAAGATGGTCTTCTCAAGAACGTCCATCAGGGGCTGACGCCAGGCTTTCACCGCTGTTCAGGGAACGGGTCAGTCGAATTTTTGAGTTCTGTGAATGAACGCGGGCTGAATTAACGCAGGCTATCCACGAAGGGGAAAGTTGCGTATGTTCAGCGTCATGAAAACAAAGACGGTCAATCGCCTATTTGTCTATGGCACCCTGGCCCCGGGAGAGGCCAATGCCCACTTCCTGCAGGCTGTCGGTGGCTGCTGGCAGCCCGCCACGGTACGGGGTGTGCTTTTTCCGCAGGGCATTGGCCTCACCATCGGCTATCCTGCCCTGCGCCTGGACGCATCGGGACCTCTGGTCCAGGGGCTGTTATTCACGTCGCCCCGCCTGGCCAACCACTGGTCAATGCTGGATGAATTTGAGGGAGAAGGGTACCGCCGTTGTCTGACGCCGGTCCGGTTGCGGGGCGGTGCCCTGTTGCCGGCCTGGGTTTATGCCCTCAATGAAAATCCCGGGGAGGGTTGAATCCACGCGGTGGGCATACCTGGCAAAACGACAAAATCAGCCGTTGAAGTCCTGAGACTGCGATGACCATCTGCAACCGATGGGTAAACTGAACCCTTGACCTTCCAGTAACTGTAGGGTTTAGATTGTAAAACAGGCCTCCATCAGTCCCCGAGAGTATGAACATCAGTCAGGCTGGCGACGCCAGCGACCTCAGTCCGAAAACAATCCGCTACTACGAGTCCGTGGGTCTGGTACGGCCGGATCGCCTGGCCAATGGCTATCGGGATTACGGATCGGACCAGATACGGGAGCTGGTATTTATTCGTCGGGCCCGGCACTTTGGCTTTTCCGTTGATGAATGCCGGCAGTTGCTGATGCTGTACCGCGACCCGGGCAGGGAAAGCCGGGAAGTGCACAGTCTTGTCGGCCACAAACTGGAGGAAATGAACCGCCATATCGACGAACTGGTACAAATGAAGAGTATTCTTGAACAGATGGTATCCGCCTGTCCCGCCGACGAAGGGTCGGAGTGCGCCATTATTGACAGCCTGGCCGAGCCCGAGCCGGTCGGCGGAGTGAAAGCAGCCGAGCCTGTTCCGGTGGCTGATGACGGGCAGAACGCCAGGGAAGGGCGCTGATGGCACACCAGATTCGGGATCATTGTCACGAGTCAGCCACTTCCGGCACAGGCATGGCACCCGGGGTGAGTTGCTGCCCGCCAAAACCGGACGCGACGGACAACTGTCATTCCAGTAAAAAAGGCCACCTCGATTACATGTTTTGGGTTTCCGGTGCCATCGTCGTCATCTGTTACTCGCTGTATTTATTTCTGGATGGCGACGAGGCGCTACCCCGCTGGCTGATTACCATGAGTCACGGCATCTTCGAACTTGTCAACCGCATGTGGTGGGGGCTGCTGGCGGCGGTGATTTTCGTCGGCCTGCTGGAGCGCATTCCGAAAGATCTGGTGATCTCGGCCCTGGGTCGGGGAGGAACCCTGAGGGGAGTTTTCAGGGCGACGCTGGCCGGCGTACTGCTGGATCTGTGCAGCCACGGCATCCTGATGGTGGGCACCAAGCTTTACGAACGGGGTGCCAGTATCGGTCAGGTAATGGCTTTCCTGATTGCCAGTCCCTGGAATTCCCTGTCCCTGACGATTGTCCTGGTGGCGCTGGTTGGCCTGGGCTGGACCCTGCTCTTTATTGGCCTGTCCATGGCGGTGGGTATTCTTACGGGTGTACTCTTTGACCATCTGACCCGGCTCGGCAAATTGCCGCCCTCACCCCACACACCGGAAAATAACGGCGAGGACCTGCCACCGGTGCTGCCGCAACTGACTGCCCTGTTTCGCGAGGGCGACTTCTCCCCGGGATCTATCGGCCGGGTCCTGGTCGATGGCATCAAGGATTCCCGCATAGTATTTCGCTGGCTTTTGTTCGGCCTGGTACTGGCCAGTGCCATCAGGGCCCTAGTCCCCCTGGACACCTACCAGACCCTGTTCGGTCCCACCATCGGCGGCCTGTTACTGACCCTGTTTTTCGCCACCGTCATTGAAGTGTGTTCCGAGGGCTCCACCCCCATCGCTGCAGACCTGCTGACCCGGGCCGCCGCTCCCGGCAACTGTTTTACTTTTCTGATGGCTGGTGTGGCCACCGATTACACCGAGGTGATGGTGCTGAAAGACACCACCAAATCCTGGAAAATTGCCTTGTATCTGCCGCTGCTGGCTTTACCCCAGGTCATGCTTATCGGCTGGATTCTCAATCATTTTCCGGCCTGACCGCAGCGAATCCGGCTTTGCCGGATCAGGACCGGGAATTGGTTCGCGACAGCTATTTGGCGACACCGGCGGCGTGACAGGAATACAGCCCCTAGTTACCGCTGATCGATTCGGCTAAAATCGCCAGCCCTGCAAATCCCCCGGAAACATTGGCCACATGCTGGAAATCAATCCCGTACGAAACACCATCGAAGACCTTCGAGCGCGCACCGACGTGCTCAGGGGGTATCTTTGACTACGACAACAAAAAGGAACGTCTCACCGAGGTAGAACTGGAACTGGGTGATCCGGGTGTCTGGGACGAGCCTGAGCGGGCACAGGCGCTGGGTCGGGAGCGAGCCTCCCTGGAAATCGTTGTCAAGACCATAGAAGACCTGACAGAGGGTCTTAACGATTCCCGGGAATTGCTGGATATGGCCGCGGAGGAAAAGGATGCCGACACTGTCGCTGATATCATTTCCGAGTTGGACAAGCTGGAGCAGCAACTGGCCACCCTGGAATTTCGCCGAATGTTCTCCGGGGAAATGGACGCCAACAACGCCTTTCTCGATATTCAGGCCGGCTCCGGAGGCACTGAAGCCCAGGACTGGGCCGAAATGCTGTTGCGCATGTACCTGCGCTGGGCCGACGCCAAGGGTTTCAAGGCAGAGCTGGTTGAATGCTCCGCCGGTGAAGTTGCGGGAATCAAGAGCGCCACAGTCCATGTTCAGGGAGACTATGCCTTCGGCTGGCTTCGCACCGAAATTGGTGTCCACCGGCTGGTGCGCAAATCGCCGTTCGACTCCGGCAATCGCCGTCACACCTCTTTTGCCGCGGTTTTCGTCTCGCCGGAGATCGATGACGACATCGAGATCGAGGTCAGCAAGGCCGATGTGCGCGAGGACACCTACCGGGCTTCCGGTGCCGGCGGCCAGCACGTCAACAAGACCGACTCCGCGGTGCGGCTGACCCACCTGGCTTCCGGCATTGTTGTCCAGTGCCAGAGTGAGCGTTCCCAGCACCAGAACCGGGACAAGTGCTGGAAGATGCTGAAAGCCAAGCTTTATGAAATGGAGCGGCAGAAGCAGCTGGATAGTCAGCAGGCGGTGGAGGACAGCAAATCCGATATCGGCTGGGGCAGCCAGATTCGCTCCTACGTTCTGGACGACGCCCGCATCAAGGATCTGCGCACCGGAATCGAGACCCGCAATACCCAGGGGGTGCTGGACGGTGGTCTCGACCGCTTTATCGAGGCCAGCCTGAAAGCCGGGCTTTGAAGCCTTTCGGTCCCTGCTACAATCTGCCTCTTGATCCAGGCGGCAGCCATTACAATAACGCCACGACGGGGTGACAGGACCATGACCAACAAGATTTCCGCCGAGGAAAGGGTCACTGAAAGGGACTTGCAGGAAGAAAACCGGCTGATTGCCGAGCGCAGGGCCAAACTCGCCGGCATTCGCCAGCAGGCCAATGCCTTCCCAAATGTCTTTCGCCGTTCCGATTACGCCGCCGGGCTGCAGGAAAGATTCGGAGACGAAAGCAAGGAGGCCCTGGAGTCTATGGGTCATGAGGTCAGCGTCGCCGGCCGGATCATGGCCAAGCGTGGCCCGTTTATGGTCCTGCAGGATGTGACCGGACGCATTCAGCTCTACGCCGACAAGACTGCCCAGAATCGCATCAGGGACCAGTGGGGGCACTGGGATATTGGCGACCTGGTGGGTGTTACCGGCGCCCTGCACAAATCCGGTAAAGGCGATCTCTATGTCAATCTGGAACAGTACAGCCTGCTGACCAAGTCCCTGCGTCCCCTGCCGGACAAGCACAAGGGGCTGTCTGACACGGAAATTCGCTACCGTCAGCGCTATGTCGACCTGATCGTCAACGAAGACTCGCGCCGGGTGTTCCAGCTCCGTTCAAAAATCATCGACTACCTGCGCCACTACCTGAATCGTCACGATTTCATGGAGGTGGAGACGCCGATGATGCAGGTGATACCCGGTGGCGCCACTGCCCGGCCGTTTATCACTTACCACCATTCCCTGGACCAGGAAATGTTTCTGCGGGTGGCTCCGGAACTCTACCTGAAGCGACTGGTGGTCGGCGGTTTCGAAAAAGTCTATGAAATCAATCGAAATTTTCGCAATGAAGGTCTTTCGACCCGGCACAATCCCGAATTTACCATGCTGGAGTTTTACCAGGCTTACGCCGATTACCAGGACCTGATGAACCTGACGGAAGACATGTTGCGGGGCCTTTGCTTCGATGTCCTGGGTTCCACCGAGATCAGCTACCAGGGCAGGGCGTACGACTTTTCCCGGCCCTTTACCCGCATGTCGGTGTTTGATTCCATCCTGCACTACAATCCTGAACTGCAGACATCTGACATCGATAATCTGGACAGCGCCCTGAAAGTGGCACAAAATCTGGACATACCCCACAAGCAGGGCTGGGGACTGGGCAAGGTGCAGATCGAGATTTTCGAAAAGACGGTAGAACACCGCCTCGATAATCCGACCTTTATCACTGAATATCCAACCGAGGTTTCACCGCTTGCCCGGCGCAGTGATGAAAACCCTTTTGTAACGGACCGCTTTGAATTTTTTGTCGGCGGCCGGGAGATCGCCAACGGTTTTTCCGAGCTCAATGACCCCGAGGACCAGGCCGAACGTTTCATGGCACAGGTTAGGGAAAAGGAAGCCGGAGACCACGAGGCCATGCATTTTGATGCGGACTATATTCGTGCCCTGGAGTACGGATTGCCGCCGACTGCAGGCGAAGGGATTGGTATCGATCGCCTCGTCATGTTATTGACTGATTCACCGTCAATACGCGACGTCTTGTTATTTCCGCACATGCGTCCGGAGTAGCAGTTACAATGGTGTTTCGCTTTGAGTGGTAATTAATGCCTTTTTTCTATAATAACGGTCACCGCATTCACTATCGGGTCAAGGGAAAGGGAGAACCACTGATTTTTTTACACGGCATGGGCTTTTGCGGTGCCGACTGGTTTGCCCAGGAACGCTATTTTTCCAAGAATTACCGCGTCGTAATTCCGGATTTTCGCGGCTATGGAAAATCGGAACGTTCGGAAAATCCGGATCACAACTACTCGGTCGTCTCTCACTCAGAGGATTTCTGCGCCCTGCTGGATCACCTGGAGATTGATTCCGCCTATGTGGTGGGCTGGTCGCTGGGTGGTATGGTGGCCTTGCAGGTTGCCCTGGACAATCCCAAGCGAATTCGCCGGCTGGCGGTAATCAACGCGGTACCTTCAAAGCCGGTTCAATATCCCTGGGACATGATCCTCAAATTGCAACGCAATATCTTCCTGGATTTTCTCGGCATGGCGGTCTATGCCCAGACTGCTGCCAATTTTATGTTTCCATTTGTTGAACAGCGGGAATTGCGCGCCCGGGTTGCCACCAAGATTGCCACCAACTCCAAGATTGTCTACCGTCGCAGCATTCAGGCGATATTCGAATGGGACCTCTCACACTGCCTTGAAGACCTGAAAATGCCGATCCTGTTTATCAGCGGTGACCGGGACTTTATCACCCCGGCCCTTAAGCGGCAGATCGTTGACCAGATGCCCAATGCCCACCTGAAAATTGTCCATAACTCCGGTCACGGCACGCCGCTGGATCAGCCGGAAGTCACCAATTCACTACTTGGTGACTTTCTTCGGGTTGCCGGTGATGGCCTCGAGTAACAAAATCCAGCTGGAGCCCGACTGGCTCGAGGTGCTGAAAACAGAGTTTGACAAGCCCTACATGCGCCAGCTGCGGGAATTCCTGCTGCGAGAAAAATCCAGCGGCAAACAGATTTATCCCGCCGCCTCGGAATGGTTTGCCGCCTTTAACAAGACACCATTTAGAGACGTCAAAATTGTCATTCTCGGCCAGGACCCCTATCACGGTCCCGGCCAGGCTCACGGCCTGTGTTTTTCTGTGCGTCCTGGCGTACGCTTGCCACCGTCACTTATCAATATTTACAAGGAATTGCAGGTTGATCTGGGTGTGCAACCGGCCGACCACGGTTGCCTTGACCACTGGGCTGAACAGGGCGTGTTGCTACTCAATGCAACCCTGACCGTGGAGAAGGGCAATGCCGGAGGCCATCAGGGCAAGGGCTGGGAAACTTTTACCGATGCTGCAATTCAGGCACTGAACAGCCGGCGCGATGGCCTGGTTTTTATGCTATGGGGCAGTTATGCCCAGAAAAAGGGCGCATTTATCGATAGCCGCCGGCACCTGGTGCTGAGAGCGCCCCATCCCTCACCGCTCTCGGCCCACCGCGGTTTTCTCGGGTGCCGGCATTTTTCAAAAGCCAACCAATACCTGCAATCCCATGGCCTCGACCCCGTGGACTGGCAATTGCCGTCCATGGCGGCCATGGCCTGAGTGAGTGCTGGCTGGTCTGTTGGCGGATTCAGGCGGATTCAGGCGGATTCAGGCGGATTTGCCCGTATCCCGGCAATCATCGGCAGCACTGGAGTGGATTTTCAGCGGCGGGTGGCGGCCTTTTTTCCGCAGCCAGTTCAGTCCTTTCAGGATTACCGGAGTGGAAACAACCCTCTGTTCAAACCGGTATTTGCCGGGGTAGTCCATCAACAGCAATCCCATCGCCATGGTCAGCAGGCCCTGGCCTGGAAGAAAAAGCATGACTATCCCCCCGAGTAGCAGGAATATACCCAGCAGATTTTTTATGGCCAGAAGGCTGTAACGTACAGCCGGATGGGCTTTTGGATCTATGGCCGGATGTCGCTCCGGATAGCAAAAATAATCCTCAGGTATACGGCAAACCAGCCAGGGCAGGGCCAGCAGGCTGCCGAAGAACGTAACCAGAGACAGGGCGCTCAGCCACAGGATCAGTGTTGTAGACATGATTCAGGACCGACGCGATTGCAGTTGATCCTCGTAGGGCAGGGGCAGGCATGTGACCGGGTATCGATGGCCACCCATGATCAGTTCCTTTGCTTCTGCACCCTCAGTCGTCAGCACCGCCAGCATTTCCAGCTGTTGCAGGTCGGCTCGACAGGCGCTGACCACGTTGCCGATGCTCTGGTCGCCCTCGCGTACGTAACAGGGTGAACCTGGAGGGGGCGCTGTGACGCCTTTGGCCGCCAATCGGTACATGCGCCGTTTCAGTTTGCCCAGGTATTGCATTCTGGCCACCACTTCCTGGCCGGTATAACAGCCCTTGCGAAAACTGATGCCGCCGGTGACCTGGAGGTTCAGCATTTGTGGAATAAATTCCTCGCGGGTATCTGCGCTGACTTCCCCCAGGCCCTGGCGAATTTGAATCAGTTGCCAGCAGGGCTGGCCGGCTGGTTGGCAGCGCTGTGCCAGTTGCAGCCAGCAGGTCTCGGCCGCATCCGCCCGCAGAATACAGAGATAGGTGTTCAATCCGGTACAGACAACAGTGGCATCTGCGGCATGGATGTTTTCCGGAGCCCGGGTAGCCGTGCCAACAGCGAAAATATCGTTAACAACGGTGGCCGCCTCCGGCCCGCTGACACCCAAAATGATGTGGCAGTTGCTGACGTCCTCGAGTTTGGTCTTGAAAAAGA
>QJWQ01000048.1 GCA_003235325.1 Gammaproteobacteria bacterium
GATCGAAACCCCGGCCAGGGTACCCAGCAGAGCGGCCCTGGGAGTGATCTTGCGAATGTAGGGGGCCAGGTAGGCGCCGATCATCAGGATAAAACTCTGTATGAACACCCAGGTGAGACCGGCCTCCCAGCCCTTGATGGGATCGCCGGTGCTGGCGGCAATGGGCAGCATGATGACAAAGGTGACCACGAACATGTGGGGCACGCTGATGCCGGAGGGCAGGGCGCAGACATCGGTGCGCCCGGTTTTTGCCGCCAGCCGGTACGCCAGAAAGGCGTAATAGCAGGTGCTCAGGCACATCATCAGGCCGGTGGCCGGCAGGATACGGCCAAAGACAATCTCGTCCGGAACCTGCACCACGAAACGCAGCAGGCCGGTGAGTACCAGCAGGTTCACCAGGATATTGGTGCCGAAGCCGAAAAGCGCATTCCAGTCGCCCGGCGACCAGAGTTTGGGTTTGAAAGTAGACATCTCTGTTAGTCCTCGATGGCGATCAGTGAAGGGTCAGTATTGCTTGTGGATTTTGAGGTGGGCGCAGTCCTGGAGGGCAAGGCGTCGACGCTGGCCACCCAGCCAAAAATGCCGCCCTGGGCGGCAATCATCTCCAGGCCGGTGCGATGAAAGTGAGGAAAGTAGGAAGCGCAGGCCTCCGCCATGACCACACAGCGGAAGCCGCGATCGTTGGCCTCCCGTACCGTGGTGTGGACACAGACTTCGGTAGTGACGCCGCAAACCAGCAGCGTTGAAATGCCTCGGCTGGCCAGTATCAGTTGCAGATCGGTTTGATAAAAGGCACCCTTGCCCGGCTTGTCGATGACCGGTTCACGGTCGCCTGGCGCCAGTTCCGGAATGATATCGTGGCCGTACTCGCCCCGGATCAGGATTCGGCCCATGGGTCCCTCCGAGCCGATGCGCAGGGACGGATCACCCCGGTTCAGCTTGGCCGGCGTCACATCGCTCAGGTCTGGTCGGTGACCTTCCCGGGTATGCAGGACCAGCATGCCGCAGTCCCGGGCCCACTGCAGAATCTCCTGGCAGGGTCGGATGGCGGAGCGCAGCAGGCTGACATCATTGCCCAGAGACTCGCCGAAACCCCCCAGTTCCAGAAAATCCCGTTGCATGTCGATAATGATCAATGCGGTCTGGCCGGTGTCGATGACCAGGGGGTAGGGTTTTGCATCAAGTGTAAACTGGCTCATGGAAATGTCCTCAACTGCCGGGGAAGTCCGGCTGGCGTATTCAAGCTCAGGGCCTGTTGTTGCCACTCGTCCCGAGCCCGGACAGGTGCGGGCCGGGACAAGCGGTTATTACAGGTTCCGGTACTGACTACCAGAACCACTTGAGCATCAGCTGTGGCACATCTTCATCGACGCCGTCAATACCGAACTTGTTGCGCCAGATCTGGTATTCAACTCCGGCCTGCAAGGTCCCGGGGGCGCCGAAGGCTTCACCAATATCCACCAGTAATCTCGGTGCGGTAATCAGGTTGTCCTCGGAGGGATCGAGCCCCCAGGCATAGTCGGCAAAGCCTTCAAAGGTCCAGTCCAGAGGGCCGGTTTTAAAGGGCAGGCCCCAGACCAGTGTCACCTGCTGGCCACGATCCGTGGGGAAGGTGATCTCGTTGCGCACATACCAGTTAACCTGGAAGTAGGAAAATGCCGGTAGTTTCAGATCAACCGCCAACCCGTACAGATAGTTGCGAAAGCCTTCCCCCAGTTCCGCAGTGAAGGTGAGCAGCACATCCTGAATGATGCCGGCAGAAAGATCGGTGCCGGACATTTTGCTCAGGCTCAGGCGAGGTGAAATCTCCCCGTAGTAACCCGTGTCTGTGTTCGTTCCTGATCGGTCGGGATTTTCAATATCGACAAAGAAAAAATTGTCGCCGTAGGCCCAGCCGCTGACCCGCTCCAGGGTGACAATCGATCGGGTGTCGTCACCCAGTTCGTAGTTGGTGCCATACAGGTACTGGATGTTGGTGGAACTCCACTGCTCCGCGCCCGCCTGCGAGCCGACGGAAAACAGGCAGAGAAGGGGGATAAGTACGAATTGCAGACGCCTGAATGCCAGCCATCGGCATTCACCGGCTTTCTCCAGTGCTGTATTGCAGGTAAAAATGGATTTGTTTGCACGGTTCATAAGTTGCCCTCTTGGATACATATATGTATGCATCAAAAGAAACGCATAGACCATGCCATAAATAAAAGTACATATAAAACAGTGTGATATGCTGGAAATGAAAAAGTGTATGATATTTATTCGCACCTAAATAATGCGGACGCACAAAATGGAGCCATTTTTTTGTGCATTTCTGGCGCTTCACTTGCGGTTTTTTGCGGCTGAAGACAGATGCCGGCCGGTCCGTATTGCTTTTAACTGAAAGCTGGGGTTTGATTGCCGATTCCAGGATAAAGAACTATAGAGCTATTAGAGGGGTACACAGGAAGAATCATGGAAAAAAAATCCTCTTCCCAGGTTGTTTACCGGGATTTGCGCAGGAAAATCCTCGATTTTGAAATTGAGCCCGGCGCCCGGCTCACGGAGCACGAACTGGCGGCAGAATATGCCGTCAGCCGCACGCCGGTTCGTGCGGCATTGCAACGCCTCGAGGTGGAAGGTCAGGTCAGCATCCTGCCCAAACAGGGCTGTTTTGTTCGCACCCTGAACATCGAGCAAATTTCAGAGTTTTACGAGGTCCGCATTGCGCTGGAATCAGCGGCGGTGGAAATTGCCTGCGAAAAAATGCCTCGCGAATCGTTGCAGGAACTGCTGGATGTCTGGAATCCCGACAATTACCGGCAGGGCGACTTTACCGACCTGGAAGAAATCAAGGAACTTGAGGAAGCATTTCACCTGACACTGGCGGAAGGTGGTGGTAACTCCGTGCTGGTGGCCTATCTCAGGGACGTCAACGACAATATCCGCATCATTCGGCGCATGGGCTTTCCCGATGAGCAAAGCGTTGTCGAGACCTTTGAAGAACACTACATGCTTTGCGAACTGATTATGGCCGGTAAAAAGGCCAGGGCGCGGAAGGCAATCATCGAACACATTCGCAAAAGCCAGGGTATTGCGCGCAATATCACACTCGGCCAGCTATCACAGTACAGACGCACGCCAGGGAAACTGAGCCTTTGACCCGGCCACATTACCGGGCAAGAGCCAGAGCCATTTGATCAGTGGTCCGGGAGATTGGTCCGGGTCTGTGACAAAAAGCCATTGTAATCCGCTGTCGGGTTCTAACTCTCTGTTTATCAAATAAATAAAAAATTGTGCAAAGCACAATAAAGTCTTGACATGTGGTCCTCAACTCTCTAAAGTGACAGTCATGTTGTGCAATGCACAACAAAACTTTTTAACCCACTTAATACACTTGTTACTTTAGGAGATACACCATGGCTATTGAATTTACCCCTGCAAAACTGAAAGAGTTTTTTGAGAAAGTGGCTGCGGCCAACACCAAAGCTGCCGAAGTTGAAGTCAGCTACCTGGAAGGTCTGTACAAGAGCAACGGCGCCGTTTTCGCCGACATCGCCGACACGGCGGTTGCCAGCGTTGAAGGCTTCAAGTCTGTCAAGACCTTCACCGAAGCGTTTGACGGCAGCGTTGCCTACGGCGACGGCCTGAAAGCCAAGCTGACCGGCCTGTACGGTGACAACACCAAGGCCACTGAAGCCCTGGTTGCCGAGCTGAAGGAGCTTTACACTGTTGATTCCGAACTGGTTGAAGAAGTGAAGAAAGCTGCTGAAGAAGCGGTAGCCACTGCCAAGAAAACTGCTGAAGACGCTGCTGCTTCTGTCAAGAAAGCATCAGAAGAAGTGGTTGCCAAGGTCCAGAAAGCTGCTGAAGCCTTTGTTCCTGCAGTCGCTGCCTGAGCATCTGCG